>JASLAP010000682.1 GCA_030147065.1 Pseudonocardia sp.
GGGTAGCCCTCCCGGGCCGGGGACAGGAACCGCTCGAACAGCAGGCCCATGTTCACCGCGTCGACGTTGGTGATGCCCAGCGCGTAGCAGACCGCGGAGTTGGCCGCCGACCCCCGGCCCTGGCAGAGGATGTCCGCGCGCCGGCAGAACTCCACGATGTCGTGCACGATCAGGAAGTAGCCGGGGAAGTTCTTGTCCTCGATGATCTTCAGCTCGCGCTCGACGGTGTGCACCGCCGCCGGGTACTCGGCGTGGCTGCCGTAGCGGCGCATCACCCCGCGCCGGGTGAGCTCGCGCAGCCAGGTGGCCTCGGTGTGGCCCGGCGGCACCGGGAACGGCGGCAGGTCCGGCGCGACCAGGTCGAGGGAGAACGCGCAGGCCCGGCCGAGGTCGGCGGCCCGCGCGACGGCGCCGGGGTGGCGGTGCTCGAACCGGGCCGCCATCTGCGCCCCGGAGCGCAGGTGCGCCGAACCGGCCGGCGGCAGCCAGCCGTCGGCGTCGTCCAGGCTGCGCCGGGCACGCACCGCGGACAGCGCGCTGAACAGCGGGTACCGGGCGGGGGTGGCGTAGTGCGCGGCGGTGGTGGCGATCGTGGGCAGGCCGGCGTCGCGGGCCAGCCCGGCCAGCACGTCGTTGCGCTCGCCGTCGGTGGGCAGCGCCTGGTGGGTCAGCTCGACCACGACGTGGTCGGCGCCGAACCGCTCGACCAGCCCGCGCAGCGCCGCGGCCGCCGCGTCGGGACCGCCGGTGCTCAGCGCCCGGCGCACCGGGCCCTTGCGGCAGCCGGTGAGCACCGCGACCCGACCGGCGGTGTCGGCGACCACCTCGTCGAGGTCGTAGACCGGGCGGCCCTTCTCCTGGCCGGCCAGCTGGGCGGTGCTGATCGTGCGGCACAGCGCCCGGTAGCCGTCCGGGTCGCGGGCGAGCAGCAGCAGGTGGCTGCCCTCCGGGTCGGCCACGCCGTTCTGCGGGGCGCCGAGCCCGAGGGAGAGCTCGGAGCCGAAGACCGTGGGCACGTCCAGCTCGGCGGCGGCCTCGGCGAACCGGACCACCCCGTACATCCCGTCGTGGTCGGTGAGCGCGAGCGCCTCCAGGCCGAGCCGCGCGGCCCGCTCGACCAGCTCCTCGGGGTGGCTGGCGCCGTCGAGGAAGCTGAAGTTGGAGTGGCAGTGCAGCTCGGCGTAGGGGACGCGGACCCCGGGCTCGGCCGGCCCGGGCTCCGGCGGCACGTAGGGCTCGCGCTTGCGCGACCAGGCCGGACCGTCGCCGCCGTCGGGCTCGGCGTCCAGCGGGCCGGTGCCGCGGCCGCGGCCGGACAGCGCGGCCTCCAGCTCGCTCCACGGGACGTCCGGGTTGTTCCAGCCCATGCCCCGCAGGTTACTCGAACAAAGGTTCGAATTCAGCCGGCGGCGGCGAGGTGGCCGTCGAGCATCCGGAGCAGGGCGGCCTTCGGGCGAGCCCCGGTGGTCCGGGTGAGCTCCCGGCCGTCGCGGTACAGGCTCAGCGTCGGCATCCCGAGCACTCCGGCGTCGCGGGCGGTGCGGGGGTTGGCGTCGACGTCGAGCTGGGCCACCACCAGGCGCCCGGCCAGCTCAGCGGCCAGCTCGCGCAGCACCGGCTCGATCATCCGGCAGGGCGGGCACCAGGACGCGGTGAACTCCAGCAGCACCGGCCGGTCAGCGCGCAGGACCAGCTCGTCGAACGTGTCGTCGGTGACCGACAGCAGCCTGGTCGTCGTACTCATCGCAGCTCCTCAACAGGTCAGGTGGCAGCGCGGGGCGGGGGCGTCGAGCTGGTCGGCGAGCTCGGCCCGGACCGCCTGCAGGCGGGCGATCCAGCCGTCGACCTCGGCGAGCTTGCGCCGGTGCACGGCCCGGGAGTCCGGGCAGCTGGCCCCGCTGGGGTGCCCGGCGCGCAGGCAGTCCAGGAACGGGCGGGTCTCCTCCAGGGCGAACCCCAGTTCGACCAGCTCGCGGATCTCCCCCACCAGGCGCAGGTCCTGCTCGTCGTACTCGCGGTAGCCGTTGGCCCGCCGCCGGGCCGGCAGCAGGCCCAGCTCCTCGTAGTGCCGCAGCGCCCGGGTGCTCACCCCGGCCCGCTCGCTCAGCTCCCCGATCCGCACGCCGTCGACGCTAAACCTTCACCCCGACGAGAACGCCAGGTCGTGAGCGGAAAACGGTGCCTGAACACTGTTATCCACTCACGACCGGGAGTTCGCCGGAGCCGCGGCGGACCAGGGTGGTGGGGACCAGGCGGTGCTGCGGCGGGCGGCGGTCGCCGCCGATCCGGGCGAACAGCAGGCCGGCGGCGATCCGGCCGATCGCCACCGGGTCCTGGGCCACCACCGTCACCCCCGGCGAGAGCAGGTCGGCGAGCAGGAAGTCGTCGAAGCCGACCAGCGCGACCGACCGCTCCAGCCCGAGCCGGCGCAGCGCCCGCACGGCCCCGACGGTGATCAGGTTCTGGGCGGTGAACAGCGCGGTCGGCGGTTCCGGGCCGGACAGCAGCGCGGTCACCGCGCCGTCCGCGACGGCGGCGTCGCCCAGGTTCGGCACGACCAGCCGGTCGTCGGCGGGCAGCCCGAGGGACGCCAGCCCGTCCCGGTAGCCCGCCAGCCGCTGCTGCGCGGTGATGATCGACGTGCGGTCGCCGAGGAAGGCGATCCGCCGGTGCCCGGCCGCGGCGAGGTGCCGGACGGCGTCCCGCGCGCCGAGGGCGTTGGTGGCCACCACCGAGTCGACGTCGAGGTGGCGCGCCGGGCGGTCCACGCAGACGACCGCGGTGCCGGCGCGCAGCTCGGCGGCCAGGTACGACTGGTCGTCGCCGGCAGGAGCCAGCAGCAGGCCGTCGGCGTGCCGGGCGCCGAACTCGGCGACCAGCGCGCGCTCGCGGGCGGGGTCCTCGTCCAGGCTGGCCGAGAAGACCATCACCCCGCGCGGCACGGCCTCGTCCTCCACCGCCCGGGCCAGCGCGGCCGAGAACGGGTTGGCCACGTCCTCCAGCAGCAGCGCGATCGACGCCGTGCGGCGGTCGGTGCGGCGCAGGACCCGGGCACCGGCGTTGGGCCGGAAGTCGAGCTCCTCGACGGCCCGGCGAACCCGGTCGACCAGCGCCGGGGACACCCCGGTCTCCCCGTTGACCACCCGGGAGACCGTCTTGAGGCTGACTCCGGCGCGGGCGGCCACGTGCCGCATGGTGGGCCGCCGTGCCGGGCCGACCGCTGTCACCTGAGCCACCGTCCTCCGCGCGCCGTTCCGGTTCCGACATCGTTGTCCGCATCGACCCCGGCGTGACCAAGTCGTTACTGATCATGCCGGTTCTTCTCTTGTGTACCAGGTCGCCACCCCGTCACAGTCCTTTGACAACGTTGTCCGAAGACCCCCTTGTCGATGATGACGAAAGGTCGCAGCAGATGAACCAGGCACGGACGAACCGGCGCCGGGCAGGCGCCCTCACCACCGGCCTGCTCGCCGCGGTGGCACTCACCGCCTGCGGCGGGGACAGCGGCGGGACCGGCGCGGAGGGCGGGGGCGGGGGCGGCGACCGGCCGATCGTCGGCCTGATCACCAAGACCGACACCAACCCCTTCTTCGTCAAGATGAAGGAGGGCGCCCAGCAGGCCGCCGACCAGCAGGGCGTGGAGCTGCAGAGCTTCGCCGGCCGGCAGGACGGCGACAACGAGGCCCAGGTGCAGGCCATCGAGACGCTGATCTCGGCGGGCGCGGCCGGCTTCCTGATCACCCCCAGCGACTCCAAGGCGATCGTCCCGGCGCTGGACCAGGCCCGCCAGGCCGGGCTGCTGGTGATCGCGCTGGACACCCAGACCGACCCGCCGGACGCCGCCGACGCCACCTTCGCCACCGACAACTTCCAGGCCGGGCGGCTCATCGGGCAGTGGGCGAAGGCCAAGTTCGAGGCCGAGGGCACCGAGGCCCGGATCGCCCTGCTGGACCTCAACGCCAACCAGGTCTCCGTGGACGTCCAGCGCGACCAGGGCTTCCTGGAGGGCTTCGGGATCGACGTGGCCGACCCGGCGGTGATCGGCGACGAGTCCGACCCGCGGATCGTCGGCCACGACGTCACCGACGGCGCCGAGGAGGGCGGCCGGACGGCGATGGAGAACCTGCTGCAGACCGACCCGACGATCAACCTCGTCTACACGATCAACGAGCCGGCCGCGGCCGGTGCCTACGAGGCGCTGCGCGCGGCCGGCCGCGAGGGCGATGTCACCATCGTCTCGGTCGACGGCGGCTGCCCGGGCGTGGAGGCGGTCAAGGCTGGCCAGATCGGGGCGACCTCCCAGCAGTACCCGCTGGTGATGGCGTCCCAGGGGGTCGAGGCGCTGGCCGCGTTCGCCAACGACGGCACCCGGCCGGAGGCGACCGAGGGCAAGGACTTCACCGACACCGGGGTCAACCTGATCACCGACCAGCCGCAGCCCGGCGTCGAGTCCGAGGACACCGCCTTCGGCACCGAGAACTGCTGGGGCTGACCGTGGCCACCCCCACCACCGACGCCCCGACCGGTTTCGAGGAGCACCGGTCCGCGTCCCCGCTGCAGCGGGTCCAGCACGTCCTGCACGCCAACCCGATCCTCGGGCCGCTGGCCGTGCTGGTCCTGGCCGTCATCGCCTTCAGCCTGGTCAACGACCGGTTCCTGGCCGCGGCCAACCTGGGCCTGGTGCTGGCCCAGGTCACCGTGATCGCGACCCTGGCGCTGGGCCAGACGCTGATCATCCTGACCGCCGGGATCGACCTGTCGGTCGGCGCGATCGCGGTCTTCTCCTCGATCCTGATGGCCAACATGGCCACCGACCTCGGCGTCCCGGGCGTGCTCGCGCTGCTGATCGGGTTCGTGCTGGGCACCGCGATGGGCGCGGTCAACGGGCTGCTGGTCACCCGCCTCAAGCTGCCCCCGTTCATCGTCACGCTGGGCACGCTGAGCATCTTCTTCTCGCTCAACTCGGTCGTGTCGCGCAGCGAGACCGTGCGCGGCGCGGACATGCCGGCGATCATGACCTGGACCGGGACCACGTTCGGCTCCGGCGGCTTCCGGATCACCTACGGGTCATTGATCATGCTGGCCCTGTTCGCGGTGTTCTTCTACGCGCTCGGGCACACCGCGTGGGGCAAGCACGTCTACGCCACCGGCGACGACATCGAGGCCGCCCGGCTGGCCGGCATCCGCACCGACCGGGTGCTGCTGTCGGTGTACACGGTGGCCGGGCTGATCTACGCGATCGGCGCCTGGATCCTGATCGGCCGGCTGGCCTCGGCCAGCCCGAACGTCGGCATCGAGTACAACCTCGACTCCATCACCGCGGTGGTGCTCGGCGGGACCAGCCTGTTCGGCGGCCGGGGGCTGGTGCTGGGCACGCTGGTCGGCGCGCTGATCGTCGGGGTGTTCCGCAACGGCCTGCAGCTGGGCGGGGTGGACGTCGTCTGGCAGGGCTTCGCGATCGGCCTGCTCGTCCTGGTCGCGGTGGCCATCGACCAGTGGATCAGGAAGGTGCGGGCATGACCACACAGCAGCCGTCGCTGGAGAAGGACCCGGGACCGACCGCCGTGCGCGAACCGGTGCTGCAGGCGAAGGGCCTGGTCAAGCGGTACGGGCCGGTCACCGCGATCGCCAGCGGCGACCTGGAGCTCTACCCCGGCGAGATCCTGGCCGTGATCGGCGACAACGGGGCCGGCAAGACCAGCCTGATCAAGGCGCTGTGCGGGGCGATCATCCCGGACAGCGGCGAGATCCTGCTGGACGGCCGGCGGGTGCAGTTCCGCAGCCCGATGGACGCCCGCCGGGCCGGCATCGAGACCGTGTACCAGTCGCTGGCCGTCGCGCCCGGGCTGGACATCGCCGACAACCTGTTCCTCGGCCGCGAGGAGCGCAAGCCCGGGGTCCTCGGCTCGGTGTTCCGCATGCTCGACCGCAAGCACATGCGGGAGGAGGCCAAGAGGCACATGAGCGAGCTGGGCATCGCCACCCTGCAGAACATCGGGCAGGCGGTGGAGAGCCTGTCCGGCGGGCAGCGCCAGGGCGTGGCGGTGGCCAGGGCGGCGGCGTTCGGCAGCAAGGTGGTGATCCTCGACGAGCCGACCGCCGCACTCGGGGTCAAGGAGGGCAACCGGGTGCTGCAGCTCATCCGCGACGTCCGGGACCGGGGCCTGCCGGTCATCCTGATCAGCCACAACATGCCGCACGTGTTCGAGATCGCCGACCGCATCCACATCCAGCGGTTGGGTCGGCGGGCCACCGTGGTCACCCCGGCGTCGCACTCGATGTCCGACGCGGTGGCGATCATGACCGGGGCCATGGAGCCCCCGCCCCCGGTGGCCTGACCCGGGAGCGGGAGCCGGGTGCGGCCGACCGCCGCACCCGGCGCCCCACCCCACCGCACCACACCACACCACAAGCCGACCGGCCGTGCCCCGCGGCTGATCCCTCCGAGATCTACACCATCTCGGAAGGGTCGGTACACCTAGTCGTAGACGCCGACGACCCACCACCGCCCGTCCTCGATCCGCAGCAGGTAGGCGGTGCCGTCGGCGCAGAGCACCTGCAGCCGGCTGCCCGCCCTGCCGTCCGGCGACCACCACCGCTGCGCCACCGGCCACGGCCCGGCCCACCCCCGCACCGCACCGCCCTGACCGGCGACCGCGAGCCGGGCCGGCGGTGCGGACAGCAGGTCGGGCTCGGCCAGCCGGACCGGCCCGCCGGCCGCGTCGAGCAGGTCGGCGGGCACCGGCTGCGCGGGGACGGTGGCCGGCGCCGGGGCCGGCAACCGCCCCGGCCAGGGCGGCGGGGGTTCGCGGACGGCGGACCGGGGGGTGGAGCGGCGGGACGGCGGGCGCCGTCGGCGGCCCCGCCCGGGGGCCGACGCGGTCCCCGGCTCGACGACGACCGGGACCCGCCCGGTCCGGCGCACCACGTCCTCCGGCCACCCGGCGGGAGCCTCGTCCGGGCGCACCGCACCGGCCGACGAGTCCGGGTCGAACAGGTCCGGCGAGGTCCCCCGGGCGGGCGGTGCCACGCGCGCACCACTACCGGAGCCCGCCGACCCCCCGGTCCGGCCGGTCCCCGGGCCGGCCGGCGCCCGTTCCGGTCCGGCACCCCCCGATCCGACGGCCTCCGATCCAACGCCCGCCGATCCAGCGCTGCCGGGCTCGGTGCTGTCAGGCTCGGCGCTGTCCGACCCGACGCCAGCTGGTCCGGCGCTGTCCGACCCGATGCCGTCCGACCGGGCGCCAGCCGATCCGGCGCCGCCCGACCCGGCGCCGCCCGACCTCGGGCCGGCCTCCACCCCCGCCCCGTCCCGCGCGTCCCCCCACGGCACCAGCCGCACCCGCTCGGCCGGGTCCCGCCCGCCCACCAGCACCGCGGTGACCACCGCCTCGGGACCGAGCAGCGCCTGCACCCGCACCAGCGCCCGCCCGGCGCGCTCGTCGGCCTCGCCGACGTCGCCCCACAGGCCGAGTTGCAGCTCTCCGGCGGTGACCGTCTCCTCGGGGACCAGCCACAGCCGGTCCACCGCGCCGGAGCCGCCGCGGGTGAGCCAGGAGTCCAGCTGCCAGCGGACCCGGTCGACGGTGCCGGCCGGGGTGAGCGGCTCGGCGCACCGCCACACCCGCAGCAGCTGCTCGCCGTCGACCGTGCGGGCGGCCACCCCGAGCCGGGTGCAGGACAGGCCGTGGCCGGCCAGCGTGCGGTGCAGCCGCTCGGCCAGTCCTCGGGCGGCGAACGCGGCGGCGTCCACGCGGTCGACCGGTGGGTCGAGCTCCAGCTCGACGGTCAGCTCCTCGGGCGGGTGGCGGCGGACCGGGGGGCGCGGGTCCAGGCCGCGGGCGAGGCGGTGGGCGAGCACCGCGTCGGCGCCGAACCGGGACGCCACGTCGCGGGCGTCCAGCGCGCCGAACGCGCCGAGGCTGCGCAGCCCCAGCCGGTGCAGCAGCCCGACCAGCTCGGACCGGTCGACGTCGGGCTCGCGGTCGAGCTCCTCCACCCCGAGCGGAGCCAGGAACGCCCGCGTGTCGCCCGGGCCGACGGCCATCCCGCGGCGCGCGGCCAGCACCGCGGCGAACAGCCCGTCGGCCAGCCCCACCTGGCACTCCACCCCGGCCCGCGCGGCGACCTGGTCGACCAGCCGCTCGGCCGCGACCAGCTCCCCGCCGAAGTAGCCGACCGGGCCGCGGGCCGGCAACGCCACCAGCCCCGGGCGGACCACCTCGACCCCCGGCGCCAGCTCCTCCACCGCCACCACCACCGGCTCGAACGCGCGGGCGTCGCGGTCCGGGTCGGGGTCGAGGACCGCCAGGTCGGGGCAGCGGGCCTGGGCCTCCCGGCGGCGCAGCCCGCGCCGGACGCCCTGCGCCCTGGCCACCGCCGAGCAGGCCAGCACCCGGTTCGCCACCAGCACCGCGGCCGGCCGGTGCGGTGGGACGTGCGCCGCCCGGGCCGCCGCGGTGACCGGCCAGTCCGGCGACCACAGCGCCAGCACCCGCACCGGCGCGTCGGGGGGTGCCGGGTCGTCCATCACCTCACCTGCCGATCCGCCCCGACCGCACGGGGACCGGTGGCGCCGGGAAGCGCCCGGCCCGACGAAGTGGACGTCAGCGGGCCCCCGGCACCACCCGACCCCGCTGACGTCCATCTCGTGCCCGGCCGGACCGCTCCCCCGTCGCGGTACTCCCGCACGACGGCCGGACCGTGGACGCCGGGCCCGACGGCACCCGGACGACGAGGTGCACGGGAGCGGCCCGCTGCCGCACCCCGCTCACGCGCATCTCGCGCCGTGGGAAAGGCCCACGTCGTTCCCGCTCTCATCCGGCCGCCCGGTCCGGGAGCGGCACCGTCCCGGCTCGCCGGTCCACCTCGCCCTGCTCGACCCCGACGGGTCCCGTCCCGGTCGGGACGGACTCGGCAGTCCCGGCCGCGCCCGACCCGGCCAGGCCCGACCCGGCCGCGCCCGGCCCGCCCGACCCGATCGTCCCGGCCACACCCGACCCGACGGTCCCGACCGTGTCCGGGGCGACCGCCCCGTCCGGCCCCGGCAGCAGCACCCACGCGCTCCGGCCGCGCGGCGCGATCCCCCGCCCCCGCGCCCGCACCTCGATCCGCCGGGCGCGCAGCCGGCCGCCGCCGTCCGCCCCGGACCCCAGCCCGAGCCAGCCGGGTCCGGCACAGGCCAGCTCGACGTCCGCACCCGGCCAGGGGCCCAGCGCCACCAGCACCGCACCGCGCTGCCGGGCCCGGGCGGCGAGGCGCTGCCGATCGGCCGCGCGCACCCCGGCCCCGGCCGCGCCGGACACCGCGACCAGGTCGAGGCCGTCGAGCAGGGCGGAGGTGACGGCCAGCAGGTCGGCACCGGGGTGGGGCACCAGGGCCAGCCGGTCGAGCCGGATCCCGGCCTCGGCCGCCGCGACCAGGCCCAGCTGGGGCCGGCCGACCACGCCGAGCCAGGCCCCGGCGGCCGAGGCCCCGGCGAGCAGGGCCAGCAGCAGCGAGGTCGACCCCGGCCCGCCGGTCACCGCCACCGTGGCGCCCCGGCGCAGCCCGCCCGCCGGCAGCAACCCGGACAGCGGCTCGACCACCGGGAGCACGGCGCCGTCGCCCCCGGCGGCCGGCGTGGGGTGCGGCGGGTGGCCCTCCAGGCCGCGCAGCACCCCACGGGCCAGCTCCAGCCGGCTCGCCCGGTCGGTCGGGGCCCCCAGGGCGGCATCGGGCACGCACACGTCTCCCCTGCATCCAGGCCGCGGGGAGACGGCAGTTCGAACGTCTGTTCGACTCTAGCCGGGGCTCCGGTGCCGCTCAACCCCCCGTTCGGGGTGTGCGGCGGCCGTCACCGCTCGGTGCAGCGACGCCCAGGCCGGGGCGGACAGGTCGCGCGGGCGGACCGACCGGCCCACCCGCTGCCCGGCCGCCCACCGGTCGGCCCCGGGTACCCGGCGCAGCGCCGGCAGCAACCGGTCCCCGGAGAACGCCGTGCGCACCAGCCGCTGGTAGGCCGGGAGCTCGTCGGGGTCGACCAGCGGGGCGGGCCGGCGACGGATCACCAGCAGCCCGCCGTCGACCACCGGCCGCGGCCGGAACGCCGCCGACGGCACCCGCCCGGCCAGCTCGAACTCGAACCACGGCCACCAGCTCGCGGTCAGCAGCGTGGTGCCGCCGACCGCGGCCCGCTTGCGCGCGACCTCCCACTGCACCAGCAGCACCGCGGACGTCCAGGACCGCTGGCCCAGCAGCCGGCGCAGCACCGCCGTGGTGATGCCGAACGGCACGTTGGACACGATGTGGTGCTCGCCGGCCAGCGGGAACCGCAACATGTCGGCGGGCACCACGCGCACCGAGCGGCCCAGCTCGCGGCGCAGAGCGGCGACCCGGGCGGGGTCGAGCTCGACCGCGGTCACCGGCCACGGCCGGTCGGCCAGCAGCCGGGTGAGGGCACCGGAACCGGCGCCGAGTTCGAGGACCGGGCCGGGCGGCACCAGCCCGGCGATCCGGGCGGCGACCCGGGGGTCGATCAGGTGGTTCTGGCCCAGCTCGTGGCGTCGGCCACGGAAGGACGAGGGCATGGTTGACCTGCGCTTCGCGTCGATCGGGACGGGGGATCCGGATCGGACGGCGCGCAGGGCCGGCCGGCGTGGTGCCGGACCGGGATCAGGCCACGGGAGGGCGGATCAGGAGCGCGTCGTCCGGGAGACGCGCCGCAGCCGTATCGATGTCACGTCCAGCACGCTAACCCGGGCGTCGAGCGGTTTCCGCGACCGGCCACCGATGAAGCGAAGTGCATTGCCTGAATAAAACTTCGTGTATCGTCGCCACCGAGGGGAGTACCTCGGATCAGCACCCGTCGTCAGTACGGCACCTCGGTAGGTGCCCGGCGGCTGCCACCACCGAGCGGTACCACGCGTACCAGCGCGGACGTGGTGGAGGGAGACCTCGGGACCAGTGCCGCCACGCGCGGCGCCCGATCGGGAGGTCGTGGTGATGGCAGAACCCGCAAGCGTGTCGGTCGACATCGAGCAGGAGAGGCGCAGCGCGCTACCGGAGCACCCGCTGGCCGCGACCCCGCTCACCGCGGCCGGTGTGCTCGCCCTGCAGTCCTACCGGCACTACCCGAGCGTCTCGCTCCTGCTGACGACCTCCCCGGGCCCGGAGCTGGCGGCCGCCGACCGGAGCCGGCTGGAGGGCCTCGCCCGGGAGGCCCGGCGGCGGTTGATCGCCGACCCCGCCCCGGGGGCGCCCGGCCTGGTCCCGGCGATCGAGCAGGTGGTGGCCGCGGTCCGCGGTCCGGTGCGCCACGGCCTCGCGCTCTACGTCTCCCCGGCGCGCACCACGCGCATCGACCTACCCGTCACCGTCGAGGACCGGTGCGTGGTCGACCCCACCTTCGCCACCCGCGACCTGGTCCGCGCCCTGCACCGCACGCCGAGGCACGTGGTCCTGCTGCTGTCCGCGGACGAGGCCCGGCTGCTCGACGGCGGCGGCGGGGTGCTCACCCCCGTGCACCACGGGTTCCCCCGCCTGGACCCGCACCACCGGCGCGGCGAGCCGGCGCGGGAGCAGTTCCTGCGCGAGGTCGACCAGAGCCTCGGCGCCTACCTGCGGCTGCACCCGGCGCCGCTGGTGATCGTGGCGGCCCAGCCCACGCTGGCGGCGTTCCGCCGCACCTCCCGCCACACCGGCCGGTTGGCCGGGACGGTGACCGGACACCACCTGTCGGCACCGCTCGAGCAGTTGGGCGAGCTGGTCCGGCCCGTGCTGGAGGACTACCTGCTGTCGCGCCAGGCCGAGGCGCTCACCCTGCTCGCCGAGCGGGTCGAGCAGGACCGTGCCGTGCGCGGGCTGCCGGCCGCCTGGCTCGCCGCCCGGTGGGAGCGACCGGAGATGCTCGTCGTGGAGCAGGGCTACCTGCAGCCCGCCCGGCTGTCCGCGGACGGGGACACCCTCATCCCGGCCGAGGACGCGGACGCCCCGGACGTCCTCGACGACGCCGTGGACGAGCTCATCGAGACCGTCCTGTCCCGCGGCGGCTGGGTGGCGCTGCTCACGGACGGCACCCTCCCCGCCGACGCCCGCGTCGCGCTCACCGTCCGACGCTGACGCCCCGAGGGGAGGAGCACCCGCCGCGTCCGAGCGCCGTCCCCGGGCGGGCGCACAGCGGGCCCCGAGGGCCGAGCGCGACCGCGCGTGGACGTGGCGGCACCGGCCGGCGGTGCCACACGGTCTGCGACCACCGTGTGGCGCCGCCGCGCGCGCTCGGCTGCTCGGACGGACGCAGCCACGGGTGCCGGCGCTCAGTGCGCGAAGTGGCGGGTGCCGGTGAGGTAGACGGTGATGCCGGCGGCTTCCGCGGCCGCGGTCACCTCGGCGTCGCGGACCGAACCGCCGGGCTGCACGACCGCGCGCACCCCGGCGTCGATCAGCACCTGCAGCCCGTCCGGGAACGGGAAGAAGGCGTCCGACGCGGCCACCGAGCCGCGCGCCCGGTCACCGGCCCGGGAGACCGCGAGCCGGGCCGCGTCGACCCGGTTGACCTGGCCCATCCCCACCCCGACCGCGGCGCCGTCGGTGGCCAGCAGGATCGCGTTGGACTTGACCGAGCGGCAGGCCCGCCAGGCGAACGCCAGGTCGGCGAGGACGTCGGCGGGCGCCGGGTCGCCGGTGGCCAGGGTCCAGGTCGACGGGTCGTCGCCGGGGGCGTCGATCGCGTCGCGGTGCTGCAGCAGCAGCCCCCCGGTGACGGGGCGCAGCTCCGCGCCGGTCCGCGGCACCGGCGCCGCCAGCCGCAGCACCCGCACGTTCTTCTTGCGGGTGAGCACCTCCAGCGCGCCCTCGGCGTAGGCCGGGGCCAGCACGACCTCGGTGAACACCTCCGCGACCTGCTCGGCCATGGCCACGCTGACCTCGGTGTTCGTCGCGATCACCCCGCCGAACGCGCTGACCGGGTCGGTCGCGTGCGCCTTGCGGTGGGCCTGCGCGACGTCCGCGCCGACCGCGATGCCGCACGGGTTGGCGTGCTTGACCACCGCGACGCAGACGCCGTCCTGGTCGTGCGCGGCCCGCCACGCCGCGTCCGCGTCGACGTAGTTGTTGTAGGACATCTCCTTGCCGTGCAGCTGCTCGGCCGACGCCACGCCCGGGCCGCCGGTGACGTACAGCGCGGCCGGCTGGTGGGGGTTCTCGCCGTAGCGCAGCGACGCGGCGCGGTCCCAGGTGGCGCCGATCCAGGCCGGGAACGGGCCGTCGCCGTCGGGGGCCAGCACGTTGCCCATCCAGGAGGCGACCGCGACGTCGTAGGTCGCGGTGTGCCGGAACGCCGCCGCGGCCAGCGCCCGCCGGTCCGCGAGCTCGAACCCGCCGTTCTTGACCTGCTCCAGCGCCCACCCGTAGCGGTCCGGGTCGACGACGACGGCCAGGCTCGGGTGGTTCTTGGCCGCCGCGCGGACCATCGCCGGCCCGCCGATGTCGATCTGCTCGACGCACTCGTCGGGCGCGGCGCCCGAGGCGACCGTCTCGGTGAACGGGTACAGGTTGGAGACCAGCAGGTCGAACGGCGCGATGCCGAGCTCGGCCAGCTGGGTCAGGTGCTCCGGGCGGCGGGTGTCGGCCAGCAGCCCGGCGTGCACGCCGGGGTGCAGCGTCTTGACCCGCCCGTCGAGGCACTCGGGGAAGCCGGTGAGCTCCTCGACGGGCGTCACCGGCACCCCGGCCGCGGCGATCCGGCCCGCGGTCGACCCGGTGGAGACGATCTCGACGCCGAGCGCGTGCAGCCCGGTGGCCAGCTCGTCCAGCCCCGCCTTGTCGTAGACGCTGATCAGGGCCCGGCGTACGGGACGGCGCTCGCTCTCGCTCACGGGATGGTCACCTCTCGTCCGGTCACGGTGGCCCCGTACCGGGCCAGCGCGGCGACGGTGCCGACCAGCAACCGCCGTTCCTCGATCTTGATCCGTTCGTGCAGCACCTCGGCGGTGTCGCCGGGCCGCACCGGGACCGGGCTCTGGTCCAGCACCGGACCGGTGTCGACGCCGTCGTCCACCAGGTGCACGGTGGCGCCGGTGACCTTGACGCCGTAGGCCAGCGCGTCGGCGACCGGGCGCACCCCGGGGAACGCCGGCAGCAGCGCCGGATGCGTGTTGATCATCGGTTTGCCGACGGCGGTCAGGAAGCCCGGGCCGAGGATCTTCATGAACCCGGCGCTGACCACCAGGTCGGGGTGGTGCTCGGCGACGGCCTTGGCGATCGCGGCGTCCCAGCCGGCGCGATCGGCGTGCTCGGCCACCCGCACGGTGAAGGTCGCCACCCCGGCCCGTTCGGCCCGGGCCAGCCCCTCGATGCCCGCCCGGTCGGCGCCCACACCCACCACCCGCGCCGGGTAGCCCGGTTCGGCGGTCGCGTCCAGCAGCGCCTGCAGCAGCGTGCCCGTACCGGAGACCAGCACCACCACCCGCGCGGGATCCGGGATCTCGACCCGGTAGGGGCGGCTCGACGGGGCGGGCAAGCGGCAACTCCTCGACGGCGGGGCGGGCTGGGGCGCATCCAGCCTAAGCCGCGGCCCGCGTCACCACGCCCCCGGCGCCCGCTCGCGGGAGAGCGCGGCGGGTCAGGTGGACGGGTCGGAGTCGTGCGCGGCCTCCCGCTCGGCCGCCTGCTTCGCGCGCAGCGCCACCAACTCGGCGACGGTGCGGGGCCGGGGTGCCTCGGGCGGGTCTTCGGCGAACCGGGCACCGGCGTCGGGAACACCGCCAGCCTCCGACGGCGGAGCCGGAGCCGCTTCCGGCTGACCCGCCCGGGCCCGCCGGGCCGGCCAGCAGGAAGAGGCTCCGGCTCCGCCGTCGGAGGCCGGCGGTGCTCCCGACGCCGGTGCTCGGCACGCCGAGGACCCGCCCGAGGCGCCCCGGCCCCGCACCGTCGCCGAGTTGGTGGCGCTGCGCGCGGAGCAGGCGGCCGCGCGGGACTCCGACCCGTCCCCCTGACCCGCCGGACCGACCGCACCCGG
>JASLAP010000030.1 GCA_030147065.1 Pseudonocardia sp.
CGGCGGCGGTCGTAGACCAGGTCCAGGGCGACCGAGCGCTGCTCGTCGTCGATCTTGGCCATCGGCAGGATCTTGGCCGCGGACACGATCGCGGTGTCCAGCCCGGCGTTCACGCACTCGTGCAGGAACACCGAGTTCAGCACCTGGCGGGCGGCGGCGTTGAGGCCGAAGGAGACGTTGGACACCCCGAGGGTGGTCTGCACGTTCGGGTAGCGCCGCTTGAGCTCGCGGATCGCCTCGATGGTCTCCAGCGCGTCGCGGCGGACCTCCTCCTGCCCGGTGGTGATCGGGAAGGTCAGGGTGTCCACGACGATGTCCTCGACGTGCATGCCGTGGTTGGTGGTCAGGTCGCGGATGAGCCGGTCGGCCACCCGGACCTTCCACTCCGCGGTGCGGGCCTGGCCCTCCTCGTCGATGCACAGCGCGACGACCGCGGCGCCGTGCTCGCGCACCAGTTCCATCGCCCGCTGGAACCGCGAGCCCGGCCCGTCGCCGTCCTCGTAGTTGACCGAGTTGATGATCGAGCGCCCGCCGAGGCGTTCCAGCCCGGCCCGGATCACCTCGGGCTCGGTGGAGTCGAGCATGACCGGCAGCGTCGAGGCGGTGGCCAGCCGGCCGGCCAGCTCGGCCATGTCGGCGACGCCGTCGCGGCCCACGTAGTCGATGCACAGGTCGACCAGGTGCGCGCCGTCGCGGGTCTGCTCGCGGGCGATCGCGACGCAGTCCTCCCAGTTCTCGGCGAGCATCGCCTCGCGGAACTTCTTGGACCCGTTGGCGTTGGTCCGCTCGCCGATCATCAGCACCGAGGTGTCCTGGCGGAACGGCACCGCGGCGTACAGCGAGCTCAGCCCCGGCTCGGGGCGCGGGTGCCGGTCGGCGGGGGTGACCTCGCGGACCGCCTCGGCGATCGCGCTGACGTGCGCGGGCGTGCTCCCGCAGCAACCGCCGACCAGCCGGGTGCCGTAGTCCCGGACGAACACCGCCAGCGCCTCGGCGAGGCCCTCGGGGTCGAGCGGGTACTCCGCGCCCTTCGGCCCGAGCACCGGCAGCCCGGCGTTCGGCATCACCGACAGCGGGATCCGGGCGTGCTTGGACAGGGTGCGCAGGTGCTCGCTCATCTCGGCCGGGCCGGTCGAGCAGTTCAGCCCGATCAGGTCGATGCCCAGCGGCTCCAGCGCGGTCAGCGCGGCCCCGATCTCCGAGCCGAGCAGCATCGTCCCGGTGGTCTCCATCGCCACCTGGGCGACGATCGGGATGTGGCGGCCCTCGTCGCGCATGGCCCGCCGCACGCCCAGCACGGCGGCCTTGACCTGCAGCAGGTCCTGGCAGGTCTCGATGACGACCGCGTCGGCGCCGCCGGCGACCAGCCCGCGCCCGCACTCGGCGTAGGCGTCGCGCAGGCTGGCGAACGTGGCGTGGCCCAGCGTGGGCAGCTTCGTGCCCGGGCCCACCGACCCCAGCACGTAGCGGCGCCGGTCCGGGGTGGACATCTCGTCGGCCACCTCGCGGGCCAGTTGCGCGCCCTTGAGCGCCAGCTCGCGGATGCGGTCGGCGATGTCGTAGTCGGCGAGGTTGGGCAGGTTGGCGCCGAACGTGTTGGTCTCCACCGCGTCGGCGCCGGCCTCGAAGTAGGCGCGGTGGATGCTGCGCACGACATCGGGACGGGTGTCGTTGAGGATCTCGTTGCAGCCCTCGAGGCCGCGGAAGTCGTCCATCACGAGATCACCGGAGTCGCCGGCGGTCTGCAACATCGTGCCCATCGCACCGTCGGCGATCACCACCCGCCGGGCCAGGGTGTCGAGGAAGTCGCTGTCGAAGGTGCGCGACGGCGCATCGACGCTGCCGGGAATCGGATCCACTGCCACCCGCTTCACGATAGTCCTACCCCCCGCGGACACCCGGGCGGTGCGACCGGCCGGGGAACACCCCGGGGACGCAGCCGTGGCGGACCGGGCCCGCGGCCGTAGGCTGGGCCGATGACCGAACGCGAGCCGGACACCGGAGCGGAGACCGACCTGCCCCGCCTCGTCGACCCGGTGATGATCGCCGCGTTCGAGGGGTGGAACGACGCCGGGGAGGCCGCCAGCACCGCGCTGGAGCACCTGGAGCTGAGCTGGGACGCCACCCCGCTGGCCGCGATCGACCCCGAGGAGTACTACGACTTCCAGGTCACCCGGCCGCACGTGCGGCTGGCCGACGGGGTGACCCGGCGCATCGAGTGGCACACCACCCGGCTGTCGGTGGCCACCCTGCCCGGCACCGAGCGGCACGTGGTGCTGGTCAACGGGATCGAGCCCAACCTGCGCTGGCGGTCGTTCTGCCAGGAGCTGCTGGACTACGTCGACAAGCTCGGGGTGACCAAGGTGATCACCCTGGGGGCGCTGCTCACCGACACCCCGCACACCCGGCCCACCCCGGTCAGCGGCATCTCCTACGACAAGTCCTCGGCCAAGGACATGCAGGTCGAGCCGTCGACCTACCAGGGGCCGACCGGGATCGTCGGGGTGTTCCAGAACGCCTGCGTCGAGCACGGCGTGCCGGCGGTGTCGTTCTGGGCGGCGGTGCCGCACTACGTGTCCCAGGCCCGGGTGCCCAAGGCCGCGGTGGCGCTGCTGCACCGGGTCGAGGAGGTGCTCGACGTCGAGGTGCCGCTGGGCGGGCTGCCCGAGCAGGCCGAGGAGTGGGAGCGCACGGTCTCGGAGATGGCCGAGGCCGACGACGAGGTGCGCGAGTACGTGCGCCAGCTCGAGGAGCAGGCCGAGGCGGACGGCGACGCGCTGCCCGAGGCCGACGGCGACGCCATCGCCGCGGACTTCGAGCGCTACCTGCGCCGGCGCGGCACCGGCGGCCCCGGCAGCTGAGCGACCGGCACGACGGGCCGCCTTCGCCGGGAACGGCCGGTCCCGGCGACCCGCACGGCGGGGGCGCGGCACCGGCGGCCCGGGCCAGGCGCCCGGCCGCCGGCGCCGCGTCCTCGCCGTGCCGGTCGCTCAGGTGCCCGGGCCCCCGGTGCCGCGCCGGCGCAGGTAGCGCTCGAAGTCCGCGGCGATGGCGTCGCCGTCCGCCTCGGGC
>JASLAP010000084.1 GCA_030147065.1 Pseudonocardia sp.
CCGGGTCGGGGTGGCGCCCTCGACGGTGCACCGGATCCTGGTGTCCTGCCGGATCAACCGCCTCGCCCATGTCGACCGGGCCACCGGGGAACCGGTGCGCCGCTACGAAATGACCCGCCCCGGCGAACTCGTGCACGTCGATGTCAAGAAGCTGGGCAACATCCCCGACGGCGGCGGCTGGCGCCACCTGGGCCGCGAGCAGGGCCAGACCAACCGTCAGGCCCACCGCGACCCGGCCCGCCCGCGCACGGTCCACGGCCGCCCGAACCTCGGCTACTGCTACGTCCACTCCGCGATCGACGGCTACACCAGGCTGGCCTACAGCGAGGCCCTCGACGACGAGACCGCCGCCACCGCGCTCGGGTTCTGGGAACGCGCGCGGGAGTTCTTCGCCGGCCACGGCATCACCGTCGAGCGGGTCCTGACCGACAACGGCAGCGCTTATGTCAGCCACGCCTGGCGCGACGCGCACCGCGAGCTCGGGATCCGTCACACCCGCACCCGCCCGCGGCGCCCACAGACCAACGGCAAGGTCGAACGACTCAACCGGACCCTGCTCGCCGAGTGGGCCTACCAGCGGTTGTTCACCTCAGAACAGGCCCGCCGCCACGCCCTGCCAGCATGGCTGCACCACTACAACCACCACCGGCCCCACACCGCACTCGGCAACCAGCCCCCGATCACCCGCTGCACCAACGTCACCGAGCAGTACAACTAGCCGGCCTGCCCCGATCGGAGATCCCCCGCGGACGTGCGCGGGAGGTCTCCGTGTTCGCGGGGGCGCTCAGAACTCGAAGGTCCGCACGACGATCGTCTGCCCGGACAGGGCGGGCCAGCCCGCCCAGCTGACCTCCGCGGGCAGGCGGGGTGCGCCGACGTCGCCGGGCAGGCCCTGGGTGGTGGCCACGACGCGGAGGCGCAGGGGGCCGTCGCCCCGGGCCAGCACGGTCAGGTCGATGCCGTCCCCGGGCGGGGCCGCGTAGCGGAAGCCCCATCCCCACGGGGCGGGCGAGGTGCCGGTCGTGGTGGCGAGGTCGGCGCCGTCGGCCATGGCGGAGAGCACCTCGTGGGTCGAGGTGTCGGCGAAGACGTCGACCAGGTACGTGTCGTCCGGTACGTCGACGCGCAGGTGGATGGACCGCGCTCCGCCCGGCTCGGTCCCGTCCGCGGCCGACCGCGCGACCTCCGGGTCGACGACGCCTGCGGATTCCGCGGCGGGTCCGCTGCTCACCGGCGCCCCGCCCAGGGGCGGGATGCGGTCGTCCAGGCGGATCGGACCGGCCGTGAGCAGCGGTCCGACCGCGGGCTGGTCCGGTCCGCCGTCGCTGACCCAGCTCCCGGTGCGGGTGTCGGACTCCCAGGCGTAGGCGAGGCTGACCGGACGAGGGTGGTCGGCGTCGTAGCCGTCCACGGCGACGCCGACACCGGCCGTCGAGGCCGCGGCGAGCAGCAGGACCGCGCCGAGGGCGCCGACCGTCGTGCGACGCGGCGCGGGCTCCAGGACGGTCGCCGCCGTGGCGCCCACCAGCATCACGAGCAGCAGCGGTGCCGCGCTCAGGCCGAGCCCGACAACGGGCAGCAGGAGGACGACCACCGGGACCATCAGCGCGGTCGCAGGCACCGCGGCCGCGGCGGTGGCCACCGCGCGTAGGGGCGAGTCCGGCGCGGCGCGCCGCGCCGCGGCCAGGGCGGCCAGACCGACGAGCGCCGGCCAGGTGAACAGGTAGGCGCCGCCGGGCAGGAGCACGGCGCACACCGCCGCGAGCACGACGAACCAGCCCAGGACGCCCGTGGCCACCTCGGCGGGCGACGCGCGGCGGCGCACCCAGCGGCACCACGCCAGGAGCGCGAACAGCACCAGCAGCGACTCCGCGACGGCGTAGGGCTCGGGGCGGTAGACCGCACCCATGCCGAAGTCGAACCCGGGCCGCAGCGTGGCCAGCAGCCACCACCCGCCGACGCCGATCCCGACGGCTGCCACGGCGACCGCCGCGAGGGAGCCCGCAGCCAGCCCGACCATCCGCGTGCGCAGGCCATGGCGCCCGCCGGTCGCCAGGAACCAGAGGTAGGCCGCGACCGCGACCAGGACGAGCGGCAGCGTCAGCCAGGACGGGTAGGACACGACGGCGCCGAAGAGTGAGAAGTAGTGCGCCTCGGGCTCGTCGACGCCGAGGTCGGCGGCGGCCAGGGAGCGCGCGGCGGCCAGCGCGGCCGCCCCGATGTGCTGCACGCTGGCCGCACTGACGTTCGCGATGTCGTCGTGCGGGGTGTGGTAGTGCGCCACGCCCTCCATGAACGCGAGGTTGATCCCGCGCATCCCGCCCCCGGTGAGGGCGGTGAGGTCGGTGTCGTTGGGCAGCAGGCCGTACACGGCGTGGGCGAACGAGGTCGTGGCCGCCCCGGAGCCGGTGACGGCCGAGGTCAGCCCGCCGACCATCTCGAACATCACCGCGGGCCCCGACACCCCGCGCGCCTCCAGGTTCACCACGACGGCCCGCCGGGGGTCGCCCGCCGCACCCGACTCGACGAACGCGCGGGCGCCGAGAAGCCCGGCCTCCTCGGCGTCGGTGAACAGCACGTCGACGTCGTTGCGCGGCTGCGGCCCGGACCGCAGCGCGCGCACGACCTCCAGGACGGCGGCGACGTTGGCCCCGTTGTCGGCCGCACCGGGCCCGGTGGGCACCGAGTCGTAGTGGGCGACGAGCAGCACCCGGCCGGTGGGCTGCGAGCCGGGCATCCGGGCGTGGATGTTGTCGACCGTCGCGACCGCCGGTCGCACACCCGCCTCGGACCGCGTGCTGACGCGGGTCTGCACCGAGGTCTCCAGGCCGAGGCTGCGCAGCTCGCCCACCAGGCGGTCGCGGACCTCGCCCGCGGCGGCCGAGCCGGAGGGGCGCGGGACCGCCGCGATGCCGCCGAGCGGGGCGAGCGCGCGGTCGGCGGAGAACGCCGTCTCCGGCGCGGAGGCGGGCAGCGGCTGCGGCGGGCGCACCGACCAGGCGCTCGCCGCGCCGAGGAGCACCACCAGGAGCGCCATCACCAGCGACGTCGCGCGCCGGGGCGCGGTCGGTCGCCCGACCGGCGGCTGCACGGGGGCGGGTGGGGGCGTGAGCTGTTCGGTCATCGTCCTGCCGTCCCTCGACAACGCTCCGAGAACGCTCCGATGATCGGGCAGCGGGTGCCGATCGGACACCCCCCGTTTCCGGGGACTACGCGGGTGTCCCGAGAAGCGGGGACGAGCGGGACCGGGACCGGTCGCTACCGTGGGCGGACCCCTTCCCGGCTGCCGGCGGCCACCAGCCCACCACGCCCGCGGCGCCGGTCCCGGCCACGGTGGGTGGGAGCGCGATGCAGCTGCGGAGCCAGACGGTCGACCAGATCGACTCGCCGATCAGTACCGCCTACGCGCTGCTGGACGTGCGCGCGGACGACGGCCGGTTGCTCGACCTCGCGCAGGCGGCCCCGAACTACCCGCCCCCGCCGGTGGTGAACGAGCACCTGGCCGATCTCGTGCGCCGCGGCGGCGGGAGCGCGTACACCGAGGTGCCGGGGCTCCCGCAGCTGCGCGAGGCGGTGGCCGCCGAGCTCAGCCATGCCTACGCGGGCGCAGTGCGGGCGGAGAACGTCGTCGTCACCGCCGGGTGCAACCAAGCGTTCTGCCTGGTCGCCTCGGCGCTGGCCGGCCCGGGCGACGAGGTCGTGCTGCCGCTGCCCTACTACTTCAACCACGACATGTGGCTGCGGATGAACGCCATCGTGCCCGCCTACCTGGAGCCGGGCGCGGACCTGGTGCCCCGGGCCGCGGACGCCGAAGCACTCATCACCGGGCGGACGCGGGCGATCGTGCTGGTCACCCCGGGCAACCCAACCGGGGTGACGATCGGCCCGCGCGGGATCGCCGAGTTCGCGGAGCTGGCCCGCGCGCGCGGGATCGCCCTGGTGATCGACGAGACCTACCGCTCGTTCCGCGACACCAGCCGGCCCGCGCACGACCTGTTCGCCGACCCGGCCTGGACGACGACGGTGGTGAGCCTGCACTCGTTCTCCAAGGACCTCGCGGTCCCCGGCCACCGCGTCGGGGCGGTCGTCGCCTCGGCCGAGCTCAACCGCGAGGTGTGCAAGCTGCTCGACTGCGTCGCCGTCTGCGCGCCGCGGGCGGGCCAGGAAGCGGTGTGGGCCGGGCTGACGGGCGCGCGGCACTGGCGGGCGGCGCGCGCCGGCGACCTCGCCCGGCAGCGGGCCTGGATGCGCGAGGTCATGGCGCGGCGCCCGGGCGGGTTCGAGCTGCTGTCGTGCGGCGGCTTCTTCGCCTGGGTCCGGCACCCGTTCGCGGACCGCCCGACCGCCGCCGTCGTGGGTGAGCTCGTCCTCGACCACGGGGTCCTGGTGGTGCCCGGCACCGCGTTCCTGCCCGACGACCGGCGGACCCTGCGGGTGAGCGTGGGCAACGCCGACCGGGAGGCGATCCGCGAGTTCGCGACGCGCCTGGAGGCGATGAGGTCGTCGGGCCGCTGACCCGGGGAAACCCGGGAGGCGCCCCGGGGGACGGGTCAGTAGATGACGCGGTCGTCCGCGGCCGGGCGCCACGCCCGCGACCCGCGGCGGTTGCGCGTCACGTTGAGCCGCTTGAGCCAGCGGTCGGACCCGTCGTAGCGGGCCTGGAAGGCGCTGCGGCCGTGCACCGCGCGGAAGTTGTCGATGAAGGCGCAGTCGCCGGGGCGCAGGGCGATGCCCGTCATCTTCGCCTCGATCTCCCGGCACAGCCCCTCGAAGGCCGCCAGCGAGCGGTCGGACCATCCGTCGGTCTTCATGTGGTATGGGTCCAGGGCCATGTACGGGGCGGCCTGGTCGCCGAACAGGACCGGTCGGCGCACCGGGTCGGTGTTCCACGCCTCGATGACGGCGAAGCTGCGCTCCCGCAGCCGGTCGATGCGGGGATCGCCGCTCGGGGCCGCGTTCGAGGGCAGGTGGGAGTTGTCGGGCATCTGGGTGAACGCGGGTTCGAACAGGGCCTTGACGTCCAGCGCCGGCCAGTCGAGGTCGCCGGCGTCGCAGACGACGGTGTCCACCAGGTCCGGGTTCTTCAGGCACATCAGGGCGACGTAGTCGCCCCGGCACGGGTGGAACGCGTCCTCGGTGTGCCAGGACAGGTGCTGCAGGCTGTTGGACCCGATCTCGTAGTGCTCGTGGCCCTTGATGGGCAGCACGTCGTGCATGATCCGGCCGTCCTGCTGGGTCGCCCAGCCGAACACGTCGCCCAGCACGGAGGCGCAGAGCAGGAAGAAGACCTCGTAGCGCAGCGCGGGCGAGCCGACGTGGCTGTCGCGCCAGTGCTCGGGCGTCGGCCCGATCTCGTCCTCGTCCACGACGAGCCCGGAGACCAGGCACACCGCCGAGGGCTCGCGCAGGCGGTGGTCCTCGAGGAACTCCAGCAGGCGCCCGGGCAGCGCGCGGGCCAGCAGTGGCGCCCGGCGCAGCAGGTCCGGGTCCTCGACGGTGGAGTAGCGCGCCAGGACGTCGTCGAGCACGGGGGCGATGGCCGTGCGGTCCTCCGACGTCAGCACCAGCCGGTTCATCACGAGTCCTCCCGTAGGGATCGGTCCCCGAGCGGAGTGTAGGAGTGCGCGCGGCGCCGACATCGGTCCCCAATAGAGGGGACAGGTCGATACCGGCTCGCCGAACATAGTGTCGACAGCCGATGGACCTCCCTTTTCCCATCCGTGCCGTCAGCAGCCGAACGCGAGGCAAGATATGACCGCAGCCGCGAATCTGACAACAATGGAGGTCGACGCGCTGATCGACCTGGACGGCGGTCTCAACCTGACCGACGGCCACGCGCGGCTCGACCTGACCACGGAGCAGGCGGCCGTCGTCGACCGCATCCCGGATATGTTCGTGCTCGCCACGAAGCGGGCGTTCCCGGAGATCGAGCAGGCGGCGCACACCGCCTTCATGAGGGCGATCGGGCAGCACTCCGCACCGGTGGGCACCGGACGGATCCTGAGCTGCTACTCCTCGACGCTGGCCACCGACATCGTGGCGCGCGCGCTGCCCGCCGGTGCGACCGTCGCCGTCCTGCACCCGACGTTCGACAACATCGCCGACCTGTTCGTCACGCGGGGCCTGCAGCTGGTGCCGCTGGAGGAGGCTGCGCTGCTCGACCAGGACTGGCCCGGGCCGCCGGTGAGCGCCGTCGTCCTGACCCTGCCCAACAACCCCACGGGGCTGGTCACCCCGCAGGGCCACCTGCGCTCGCTGGCCGAGCACGCCGCCCGGCACGGCCAGACGGTGATCATCGACGCCAGCTTCCGCGGCCAGGTCCGCGACGCCCAGTACGACACCTACGCCGTCCTCGACGACGCGGGCTGCGACTGGATCACCATCGAGGACACCGGCAAGCTGTGGCCCACCCACGAGCTCAAGATCGGGATGCTGGCCTACAGCGCGAGCTCGAAGCTCCCGATCGAGCGTGCGTTCTCCGAGTCGATGCTGGCCGCGTCCCCGGTGGTGCTGCAGCTGGTGGAGGCGCTGGCGGCCGACTGGGTCGACGGCGGGTACGAGCGCGCCCGCGCGCTCGTCGAGCGCAACCGCACCGCGGTCCGCGACGCCATCGAGTCGGTCGGGCTGCGGCTGGCCGATCCGGACTCCCGGATCAGCGTGGCGCGGATCGCGCTGCCCGCGGACGGTCCGGACTCCTCGCTGCTCTACGAGGACATGGTGGCCCGCGGCGTCCACGTGCTGCCGTGCGCGCCCTTCTACTGGGCGGATCCGGCCAGCGGCCTGCGCACCATCCGCATCTCGCTCGCGCGCCCCTACGAGACCGTCCGGGACGCGGCCCGGATACTGGCCGACGCCTACCGGGCGCGGGTCTGATCGGAGGACCGCCCACGATGATCGAGTTCGAGATCCGCCCGCAGACCCGGCCGCTGCCCGCGGAGCGGCGGGCGGCGGCGCTGGCGGAGCCGGGCTTCGGCAAGACGTTCACCGACCACATGGTCACGCTGCGCTGGACGAGCGAGCGCGGATGGCACGACGGGCGCCTGGAGCCCTACGGGACGTTCGCGGTGGAGCCCGCGACCGCGGTGTTCCACTACGGGCAGGAGCTCTTCGAGGGCATGAAGGCCTACCGGCAGCCCGACGGGTCGGTCAGCCTCTTCCGCCCGGAGGCCAACGCGGCCCGCTTCAACGCCTCGGCGCGCCGGATGGCGATGCCCGAGCTGCCGCGCGAGACCTTCATCCAGGCGCTGGAGCTGCTGGTCACCCACGACCGTGACTGGGTGCCCGACGGCGCGGGCAAGAGCCTCTACCTGCGCCCGTTCATGATCGCCACGGATCCGTCCCTCGGGTTCACCCACCCGTCGGACAGCTTCCTGTTCTGCGTCATCGCCTCGCCCGCCACCGCCTACTTCGGCGGCGGTCCGCCCCGGCCGCTGGCGGTGTGGCTCTCGACCGAGTTCACCCGCGCCGTGCGCGGCGGCACCGGCGCGGCGAAGACCGCGGGCAACTACGCGGGCGCGTTCGCCGCCGGGCTGGAGGCCACCGCCCACGGCTGCGACCAGGTGGTCTGGCTCGACGCCGCCGAGCGCGCCTGGGTCGAGGAGATGGGCGGGATGAACCTCTTCTTCGTCCAGCACCGCGACGGCGCCCCGCGCGTCATGACCCCGTCGCTGACCGGCACGCTGCTGCCCGGCATCACCCGCGACTCGCTGCTGCGGCTGGCCCCGCAGCTGGGGTTCGACGCCGTCGAGGACCGCATGTCGGTCGAGCAGTGGCGCGCGGAGTGCGCGTCGGGCGAGCTCACTGAGGTGTTCGCGTGCGGCACCGCCGCGGTGATCGCCCCCGTCGGCGCGGTCAGGTCGGCGGCGGGGGAGTGGATCGTCGGCGACGGCGGGCCCGGCCCGGTGACGCTGCGGCTGCGCGAGGAGCTGCTGGGCATCCAGTACGGATCGGCGCCGGACCCGTTCGGCTGGGTCCACAAGGTCTGCTGAGGCGCCCGGCCACCGGCGCCGCCGCTGCTGCACTGCCGAGGAATGCGGGGAGCGCACGTCGTGCATTCAAGTGACATCCCTGCGGCGGATCGCCCGGATAGCGTCGTATGGAATGGAGCACCACGCCGGCGGACCGGGAATGGGACGACGACCGGTTTCCGACGTCGCGGAGGAGGCGGGCGGTAGATGAACGGACCGCGGTGTATTCACGAAATGGTCCTGGCGCAGGCGCGCCGGACCCCGGACGCGGTCGCGGTGTCCCGCGGTGAGCGGCGGATCACCTACCGCGAGCTCGACGCGGGGTCGGACCGGCTAGCCCGGCGGCTGCGCGCCGCGGGCGTGGCGCGCGGCGACGTCGTCGCCGTGGTGCTGGACCGGTCGATCGAGCTGATCGTGGCGCTGACGGCCGTCCTGCGCGCGGGCGGGGCGTACCTCTACCTCGACCCGGCCGAGTCCACGGAGCAGCGGAAGCGGATCCTCGCCGACGCCCGCGTGCGGCACGCCGTGGTCAACAGGGAGTCGCGCGGCGCGGTCGGCGACGTCCCGGTCGTGCTGGACGTGGACCAGGACATCGATCAGGACGACACCGACCCGGGTCGGGCGGCAGCCGGCGACGAGACCGGGATGTCCCCGGACGGCCCGGCGTACGTCTGCTACACCTCGGGCTCGACCGGGGACCCGAAGGGCGTGGTCGTCCCCCACCGGGCGATCTTCCGGCTCATCGACGCCCCCACCTGGATCGACGTCCGCGACGACGACGTGTTCTTCCAGCTCACCCGCGTCGGGTTCGACGTGTCCACGTTCGAGATCTGGACGCCGCTGGTGCGCGGGCTGCGGCTGGCCCTGGGGCCGCCGCAGCACGCCACCCTCGACTTCGCCGACCTCACCGGCATGGTGCGCGCCGAGGGCGTCACGGTCCTCTGGCTGACCACCGGGCTGTTCCACCAGATTGTCACCCACAACCTGGAGGGCCTGGCCGGGATCCGGCACCTGCTCGCCGGCGGGGACGTGCTCTCGCCCGCCCACGTCGACCGGGTCATGCGCGCCCACCCCGGCATGGTCTTCACCAACGGCTACGGGCCGACCGAGAACACCACGTTCAGCACCTGCTGGACCACCCTGGACCCCGGGTCCGCACCCCGGGTGCCGATCGGGATGCCGATCGACGGCAGCACCGCCGTGGTCCTCGGCGACGACCTGCGCCCCGTCCCCGACGGCGAGGTCGGCGAGCTGTGGGTGGGCGGGCAGGGCGTGGCGATCGGGTACCTGCAACGGGCCCGGGCCACCGCCGTGCGGTTCGTCGCCGACCCCGATCCGGCCGCGGCGCCGGGCAGCCGGATGTACCGCACCGGCGACCTCGCCCGCCGGGCGGAGGACGGCACCCTGGACTACCTCGGCCGGATCGACCGCCAGCTCAAGATCCGCGGCTACCGGGTGGAGCCCAGCGCGGTGGAGCTGGAGATCCTGCGGCTGCCCGGCGTCTCCCAGGCGGCGGTGGTGCCCCGGACCTACGGCGCGGGCGACACCCGGCTGATCGCCTACGTCGCGGCGGGGGAGCGCGACCCCGCGACGTGGACGGACTTCGGCGCGTCCCTGCGCGAGCAGCTGCAGGCGCGGGTGCCCGCGCACCTGGTGCCGTGGGCGGTCGTCGTGCGCCCGGAGATCACGCTCAACCCGAACGGCAAGGTCGACCGCGCGGCCCTGCCCGCGGAGAAGATCCCGCGCAACGTCTGGAACGACTACGTGGCCCCCACCGACGCGGTCGAGCGGCGGCTGGCGGCGATCTGGAGCGAGGCGCTGGACGTCGAGCAGGTGGGAATCGAGGACAACTTCTTCGACCTGGGCGGCCACTCGCTGCTCGCGGCGGAGCTGCTGGCCGCGCTGCAGGCGGAGTTCGACACCGCGCTGCCCGCGCGCACGCTCTACCTGCGCCCGACGATCGCCGACGTCGCCGCCGAGCTGCGCGAGCGCGCGGACGGCGCGGCCACCGAGGAGGTCGTCGATGCGCAGGCCCAGTGATCCCGCGACCGGATCCGGCCCCGCCCCCGACGCGGCGCCGGGCTGCCCGGTCGGCGCGTCGGTGACCCGGGGCCTGGCGCGCCCGGAGTTCTTCACCGACCTGGACTTCCGCTCGGTGTGGGCGGGGATGCGCGAGCGCGACGACCTGGAGTGGACCGAGGTCGACGGGCGCGGCGGCTTCTGGTCGGTCGTGCGCTACACCGACGTCGACCGCGTGCTGCGCGACGCGGACACCTTCACCTCCGAACGCGGCACGATGATCAATATTCTCGGGGTCGAGGACCCGGCGGGCGGCAGGCAGATCGCGGCCACCGACCCGCCGCGGCACACGGTCATGCGGGCGCGGCTGCAGAAGGCGCTGGCCATCAAGGCGATCGAGAAGCAGCAGGACATGGTCACCCGGCTCGTCCGCGAGGCGCTGGCCCCGCTGGCCGCCGACGGCGGCTTCGACTTCGCCGAGGCGATGCTCGCCCTACCGGTGGCGATCGGCGGCGAGTCGATGGGGCTGCCGCGCGCGGACTGGCCCCGCCTGGGCGAGCTGCTGGTGGCCTCGGTCGCCGCCGACGACCCGGCCTACCAGCTGGCGGGCGGCACGCAGGCGACGCTGGACGCCGCCCACCGGGAGCTGTTCGCCTACTTCGGCGACATCTACCGCGAGCGGCGGCGCAACCTGGGCGACGACCTGGTCAGCGTGCTGATCACCACCGAGGTGGACGGGCGCACGATGTCCCCCGGCGAGATCGTGTCCAACTGCTACAGCGTGCTGCTCGGCGCGGTCGTCACCACCCCGCACGCGCCCAATTACCTGATGACCGAGCGCATCGCCGATGGCACCCTCGACCGCTGGGCGGCCGACATCACGGCCACCCCGACCGCGGTGGAGGAGGCGCTGCGGCTGGGCTCGCCGGTCAGCCACTTCATGCGCTACGCCGTCGACGACGTGGTGGTGCGCGGCACCCGGATCCGGGCGGGCGACGCGGTGGTCAGCTGGCTGGGCGCGGCCAACCGGGACGCCGCGGTGTTCCCCGACCCCGAGCGGTTCGACCTGCGCAGGCGCCCGAACAAGCACCTCGCGTTCGGCATCGGCCCGCACTACTGCGTCGGCCACACGGTCGCCCGGGTCACCCTGCGGACCCTGTTCACCGAGCTGCTGACCCGGTTCACGGCGTTCGAGCCCGCCGGTGAGCCGACGCGGCTGCACTCGAACTTCGTCTCCGGCCACCGACAGCTGCCGATCACCGCGACACCGGTCCCCGCCGGCTGACCCGACCCGGAAGGGCGCTCCATGACGTCGTCTCGACCTCCGGTCCGCAACCGCTGGCTGCCCCGCGAGCCGTCGCGCACGGCGGCCGCGCGGATCTTCCTCATCCCCTACTCGGGCTGCGGCGCGAGCATGTACCGCCAGTGGCCGCGCGAGCGCGACGGCGTGGAGTTCCTGCCGGTCGAGCTGCCCGGGCACGAGACGCGGTTCGCCGAGCCGAACTTCACCTCCTACGCCGAGCTGGCCGAGCTGATGGTCGCCGGGCTCGAACCCCACCTGGACCGGCCGTTCGGCTTCTTCGGCCACTGCGGGTCGGCGCTGGCGGCCTACGAGACGTCGGTCGCGGTGGTCCGGGCGGGCCTGCCCGCCCCGGCCGGGCTGTTCGTCTCCTCCGAGGTCGCCCCGCAGGACGGGCCCGCGGGCCGGTTCCTCGCGATGGACGACGCGCAGCTGGGCGCCGAGCTGGAGAAGCTCATCCGGGAGCTGGGCGGCACGCCGTCGGCCGAGCTGGTCGAGCTCTACCTCGAGGTGCTGCGCGCCGACGTCGAGACGAACAAGCGCTACGTCGTGCCCGACCCGGTCCGCCTGCCGTGCCCGATCGCGGCGATCGGCTGGACCGGCGACCAGGAGATCCCGTTCGCCACGATGGGCGGCTGGTCGGCCTGCGGGGAGACGACCCCGGTGCTGCTCGACGGCGGGCACCACCGCTTCATCGAGGCACCGACCGAGCTGCTCGACCTCATGCGCACCGTCGTCGGGGTCGGCGCATGACCGACGCGACGCGGACGCGGGCCACCCCGTCCGAGCGGGGGACGGACCAGCGGGCGGTCCGGGAGCGGCGCTGGCTCAAGCGCTTCGCCCCGCCGCCGGACCCCGCGGCGACGCGGCTGCTGTGCTTCCACTTCGCCGGGGGCAGCGCGGCGATGTTCCGGCACTGGGCGCCTGCGCTGCCGTCGGTGGAGGTCGTCGGGGTGCAGCTGCCGGGCCGGGCCGACCGGTTCACCGAAGCGCCCTACGACCGGATGGGTCCGCTCGTCGACGAGCTGCTCGACGTGCTCGCCCCGGCGCTGGACCGGCCGTTCGCCTGCTACGGCTTCAGCATGGGCGCCCGCGTGGCGTGGGCGCTGGCGCACGAGCTGCGCGGGCGCGGGCTGCCCCGGCCGCGCGCCCTGTTCGTCGCCGCGAGCAGCGGGCCGACCCGCGACGACGGGAACTGGCGCTGGGCGGACCGGGCCGACGGCCTGGAGGGCTACGTGCGGGAGATGGGCGGCACCCCGCCCGCCGTGCTGGCCGAACCGGCCCTGCTGGCCGCGCTGCTGCCCGTCCTGGAGGCCGACCTGACGGTGCTGAGCACCCACGGCTTCCGCCCGCCCGAGCCGCTGGACCTCCCGATCCACGCCTTCGCCGGCGAGAGCGACGACGAGGCGACGCCCTACCGGATGCGGGCCTGGGACGCCGAGACCACCGCGGCGTTCGCGCTGGACGTGCTGCCGTGCGGGCACTTCTTCGACGCCGCGTCCGAGGCCGCGGTGATCGAGGCGATCGGCCGCGAGCTCGGCGCCGCCCCCGCCCCCTCGCCCGCCGACATCACCTGACGTGGGAGTCCCGACATGACCGACCTGCACACGCGCATCGCCGCGCTGCCGCCCGAGCAGCGCGCGGTCTTCGAGGCCCGGCTCGCGGAACTGGCCGCGACCCGCGGGCGGCACCCGC
>JASLAP010000165.1 GCA_030147065.1 Pseudonocardia sp.
GATCGCGGCCATCCCGTTGCCGCCGCAGCGCAGCCGCTCGCCCTTGAGCCGCACCTCGATCGCGTCCCAGTGCACGCCGTGCTCGCGCAAACCGGTGCGCAGCACCGGGTCGGCGGCATCGATGGCGGCCAGCGTGCGGTCAGAGAACACCACGCCGAAGCCGAAGGTGTCGTCGGCGCGGTTGCGCTCGAACACCGTGACCCCGACCCCGGGGTCGGCCTGGCGCAGCAGCGCGGCCAGGAACAACCCGCCCGGCCCACCGCCGACGATCGCTACGCGCACGCGCCACCTCCTCTCCGAGGTGGAACGATCCTACGACGGGCGTACCGGATTCGACACGATGTGCGGGTCGGCCCCCACGGCGTCGACGAACGCCTCGGCCCGCGCCCGGAGCAGGCTGTGGGCCTCCAGGAACACCTCGTGCGCGGCGCGCCCGGTCCAACCCGCGGGCAGCAGCTCGGGCGGCAGGTCGGGGTCGCGGAACGGGAACCGGCGGTAGTCGTGCATCAGCCGGGTGCGGGCGACCAGCGCTTCGCGGGGTGGCAGCCCGTGGCGGTACGCGGCCAGTTGCGGCTGGTAGCGGTCGAGCAGGGCCCGGTAGTCGCGGTCCAGCCTGACCAGGTCCCAGGCCCGCCCGGCGATGTCCCGGTCGGCGGCCGCCCCCTCGGAACCGGCCTGGAAGGTGTCCAGCCGGACCGGGTCGCCGGCCGGCAGGCCCGCCCGCAGCCGGGCCACCCGGTCGTGCGGGCTCACCCACACCGACGGGGCCAGCGGGCCGAACCCGAGCCAGGCCAGCTGCTTGCGCAGCCGGTCGCGGGCGGCCCGGCTGGCTTCCGGGACCGAGTAGATGACCATGTGCCAGCGGCCGTCCCACGGGCCCCGGGCGCGCTGGAAGATCCGCGCCCGGCCCTCGTCGAGCAGCTCCCAGGCCGCCGGGGTGAGCCGGTAGCTGGTCTCCCGGCCGTCCCGGTGGCCGGTCAGCCAGCCCTCCCGGCGCAGCCGCCCGGCGACCACCCGGGCCGTCGGCTCCGGGACGTCGAAGCAGGCCATCAGGGCGACCAGGGTGCGCAGCCGGACCTCCCCGCCGCGGTAGCGGAGGTGGTCGCCGAACAGGTCGAACACCAGCGACCGCGCCTTCACCCGAGCACCTCCCCGATGTGGGTACCCGATTGTGCCGCTTCGTTGACGGCCGGAGCCACGGCGCTCGATGATCGCGCCAGACCGGACGACCTGCGAAGGAGCAGCCGTGGCCCACACCTACGTCCTGATCACCGGCGCCTGGCACGGCGGGTGGGCCTGGCGCCCGGTCGCCGAGCGGCTGCGCGCCGAAGGCCACCGCGTGCTCGCGCCGACCCTGCCCGGCCTCGCCGACGGCGACGACCCCACCGCCCACCAGCTCGCCGACGTCGTCGACTTCGTCGTCGACCACGTCGAGAGCCGCGACCTGAGCGAGGTCACGCTGGTCGGGCACAGCTGGGGCGGCTACGTGATCACCGGCGCGGCGCCGCGGCTGGCGTCGCGGCTGAGCCGGCTCGTCTACTGGAGCGCCTTCGTCCCGGCGGCGGACCGGGGGCTGATCGACGAGGTGCCCCCGCCCTACCAGGAGCTGTTCCGCGGGCTGGCCGAGGCCTCGGGCACGAACTCGATCGCCATGCCGTTCGAGGTGTTCGCCGGCGGGTTCATCCAGGACGCCCCGGAACCGGTGCAGCGACTGGTGCACCGGCTGCTGGTGCCGCAGCCGATGCAGTACTTCACCACCCCGGTCACCCCGCTCGACCCGGCCGCGCTCGGCGTGCCGGTGAGCTACCTGTTCAGCACCGACGACATCGCGCTGCCGCCCGGCGAGTTCGGCTGGACCCCGCGGTTCCCGGAGCGGCTCGGCGTCACCGCCGTGACGACCCCCGGCAGCCACGAGGCCCTCCTCACCACCCCCGACACCCTCGCCGCGGCCCTCCAGGACCTCTGACCCACCCCCGGACGTCAGGAAAGCGGCCTTGCTGGCAACCCCAACTCGGCTCGACGCCCCGCGGCACTCCTCCGCAAGGTTCAGGAAAGCCACGTTCCTGCCCTGTGCGGACCTGAACGTGGCTTTCCTGAACTCGGGGCGGAGCGGGGCCGGGGTCGAAGCGGCTCCACCCTGCGGTTCAGGAAGGCCACCTTCCTGAACTCCGGGTTCAGGAAGGTGGCCTTCCTGCCCTGTGGGGACCTGAAGGTGGCCTTCCTGAACCTCGGGGGGAGTGCCGCCTGGTCAGGCGGTGGGGCGGAGGCGGCGGGTGCGGGCCTCGGTGAGGGTGAGGGTGGCGCGCAGAGCGCTGGCCGCGTCCAGGGTGGCGTCCCGGGCGGCGGCGCTGAACGGGGTGAAGCTGGCGTAGCCGTGGACCAGCCCGGCGAACCGCCGGGCCACCACCGGCACCCCGGCCTCGCGCAGCCGGTCGGCCAGCTCCTCGCCCTCGTCGCGCAGCGGGTCGAAGCCGGCCGTGGCCAGGTAGACCGGCGGCATCGCGGTCAGGTCCTCGGCGCGCAGGATCGC
>JASLAP010000172.1 GCA_030147065.1 Pseudonocardia sp.
GGCGCTGAAGATCCGGTCGCGGGCGACCATGGTCAGCAGCTTCGCCGTGCAGACGATCACGACCTGGATGCAGACCAGCCCCGGCACCGCGATCGCCAGCATCGTCCACCCCACCCGCAGCTGCCCGGTCAGCAGCTCCCCCAGCCTGGGCAGCACCGCGACGAGCGCGGCGACCTGCCCCGCCGTCACGACGGCGAACAGCAGGACGAGCAGGGCGAGCAGCGGGTGGGGTGGACGATGCTGGCGATCGCGGTACCGGGGCTGGCCTGCGTCCAGGTCGTGCTGGTGTGCACCGCCAAGCTGCTGACCATGGTGGCCCGCGACCGGATATTCAGCGCCGACTCCCTGCCGTGGGTCGACGCGATCGTCTGGGCGATCGCCGCCGGCTGGCTGCTGTTCCTGGCCGCCGGCATCCCGGTCTTCATCATCGCCGAGCTCGACGACGCCCCCGGGCTGGCCGCGCTGCACCTGCTGCTCCTGCTCGTCGGGGCCGCGATCGGCCTGCTCATGGTGGTCATGCGGGCGCTGCTGCGGCAGGCCACGACGCTGCGGGCGGACATGGAAGCGGTCATCTGATGGCCATCGTGGTGCGGATCGACGTCCAGCTCGCCCGGCGGAAGATGAGCGTCGGGGAGTTCGCCGAGCGCGTCGGGCTGACCCCGGCCAACGTGGCGGTGCTCAAGAACGGCCGGGCCAAGGCCGTCCGGTTCAGCACGCTGGAAGCGATGTGCCGGGTGCTCGACTGCCAGCCCGGTGACCTGCTCGAATGGGTCGAGGACGAGCCCGGCGAGCCGGCCGGCGCCGACCTGGGGGCCGGTCGACCGGCGCGCTAGGGATGCTGCGCGTCCCACCAGGCGAGCACCCGCGCCCCGGACAGGGTCAGCCACTTCGACGGCTCCCCCGCCGGCACGTCGACCTCGAACCACACCCGCCCGGGGTGGCGGCGGGCCTGCAGCCAGGTGCCGTCGGTTCGCCGGGCGGCCCGGACCATCTCGACCGCCGACGCCATCCGCGGGTCGGGCGCCACCCCGTCGAGCAGCGCCGCTTCGCGGAAGTACTCAGCCGCGTTGAGCACGCTGTAGAACCAGCGGAACGGGTAGGCGAAGCGGTCCACCCACGGCCCCACCGGCTCTCCCGTCGACAGCCGGCGGTAGAGCCCGCGCTGCAGCAGGTACTCCTCGCCGCCGCGCCGCGCGGCCCGGGTCGCGTCCGTGCCTCCGGTCGCAGCCTGGTGGGCGAGCAGGCCCTTGAGGGAGTTGAGCGTCGAGTGGAACGACGACCGCGTCGAGCCCTCGACCCACTCGCAGTTCCAGCCGCCGTCGGGCAGCCGGTGCTCGCAGAGCCAGTCGACGATCCCGCCGACGTCGGCGCCGAGCCACACCCCGTTCGCGACCGTCCAGGCGTTGATGCAGCAGTCGACCTCGCCGCCCCAGTAGGGCAGGTCGTCGTACTCCCACCGGCAGTTCTCGGCGAGGAGCTCGGCCGTCCGGCGCCCGCGCATGACCGCCGGGTCCAGGCCCCATTCCCGCAGCGAGTTGAGCGTCGGCGTCGTCGCCGTCCACGGCTGGCCGCCGCCGTCGGCCGGATCGGGGTCGTCGAAGTCGTAGCCGGCCGGGAAGTAGGCCCCGCCCGCCCACTGGCCGTCCGGGCCCTGGAGGGCGAGCAGGTGAGCGCCGAACCCCTCGGTCGCGATCCGGGCCCGGGTCGCCTGCCAGACCTCGGGCGGCTCACCCAGCAGATCGCGCTCGACCTGCCAGCGCAGCGCCGGGTCGGAGTCGCGCAGCCACTCGGTCAAGGCTTCGAACGCCATGGCGCGACCGTAGTGAAGGGGACCGTCAACCCCGGATGACCGAGATCCCGCCGTCGACCGCCAGCGTGGCGCCGTGGACCATCGCGGCGTCGTCGAAGACCAGATAGCGGACGCCGCGGGCGATGTCCAACCACGCCCATCCCGTGGTCCATCGGGTCGTAGACGGCCCGGTCGCCGCGTCCATCTCGACGGGGGAGGCGATGTGGCGGTGTGGGACGACCAGAGTGTGGCCGGCGACCGCCGGACGGACGGCCTCATCGCCCTCGACGAGCTGTGACCCGGACGTCCGGGTGGGCCGGCCGGGCGGCGGCACCCGGCGGCGGTGTCCATCGGAGGTCCTGCGCGCGGTCGCGGCCCGCTGGTGCGACACCGACACCGGCACCCACGGCGACACCCACACCGGCAGCGGCGTCGTGCCGCGGCCGGCGGCGGGCCGACGGCCGCGGGGTCCGGTTGACGATGAAGTACTCGACCACCAGGACGTTGACCAGGACCGATGCCCACGCGGCGGTGACGTAGACGTCGTCGAAGGTCAGCCACGGCCAGACGGACTCCTGCAGCGCGATCCCGCCCATGGTGTAGACGCGCAGCATCACCGCGGCGAAGGTGAGCGCGTAGTTGCGGATCATCCAGATGCGGTGCTGCTGCACCTCGCCGCGGCGGATGGTCCGGTACGCCCGGAAGGCGGTGTACAGCCAGGCCGCCGCGAGGACCGAGAAGGCGACCCGGACGGTGAACCCGCTGACCGAGTAGAGGACCGCGACGAGGGCGGCGACCGCCCCCACCACGACGCTCGCCAGGTAGACGCGCCCGGCGATCCGGTGGAGCCGGGGGTGGCGGACGCGCAGCCGGGTCACGAACTGGAACGGTCCGATGGCCAGCGCGAGGGCCCCGGGCAACCCGTGCACGAGGAGCGACGCGTAGTGCGGCTCGGGGTCCGGACCGAGCGGGATGGAGCTGGTCTCCGGGCCGCTGGTCAGCAGCGACAGCGCCGAGACGGCCGCGATGGCTGCCGCCGAGAGGGCCACCAGGCCCCACAGCACCCACCAACCCCGCCGTGCCGGTCGCGACTCGGATCTCGGTTCGGTTCTCACGGCATCCTCTGGTGGTCTCGTGGGTGTCGGGGCCGCACCGCCACGACGGGGATCGGACGTCGGCGCCGTCCCCTGCCGAGCCCGGACGGGTCCCGACGCCTGCAGTCGACCCTGCCGCCCCGGGCCCGCCCCAAGATCAGGGACGACCCTGAGCCGGCCACGGGGTGCACCCGGGCGGCGGTCGACCAGGCGGATCGCTGGCACCACGGTCAAGACCCGTGCGGGCACGCTGCCGACCGAGCGCGGCGACCGTCCTCGCCTACGACGGGGGGATCGTCCGGCCGCGAACAGTCCGGCCCTGAGCGATCACAGGTTCGGCACCGGCGAGAAGGGTCAGAGCCGGGTGGCCGTGCGGATCAGCGCGGCGAGGGCGCGGGAACGGCTGTGCGGGGGCCAGGCGATGTGGGTGACGACGGGGGGCGCGTCGGTCAGCGGTACGGCGGCGTGCTCGGCCCACAGCCAGGAGCGGCCGTACTCGGGGAACACGGCGACGGTGCGGCCGAGCGCGACCAGCTGGGCCAGTTGCGTCTGGTCGGAGATCTCGGGCCCCGGGCCGGGCGGGTACCGGCCGTCGTGGCCGGGCCAGCGGGCGAGCGGCAGACCGGGGACGTCGCTGATGTCGGCCATGGTCAGGGAGGTGCGGGCGGCGAGGGGGTGCCCGGCGGGCAGGATGGCGACCTGCCCCTCGGTCGACAGTTCCTCGCTGTCGAACCCGGCGAGGAAGTTGAACGGCGTGTACAGCAGCGCCACGTCGGCGCGGCCGTCGCGCAGCAACCCTTCCTGCTCGCAGAGGCCGCACAGCAGCACCTCGACCTCGGCGGAATCGGGCTCGGCCGCGTAGGCGTCGAGGAGCTTCTGCAGCAGCTCGTGGGACCCGGCGGCCTTCGCCGCCAGCACCAGCCGACTGCCGGAGCCCCCCGGCCCCTCGGCGGCACCGGCGCGACGGGTACGGCGAGCGGCGGCGGCGGTCGCGTCGAGCGCCGCGCGGCCCTCCTGCAGCAGCACCTCCCCCGCGCCGGTCAGCGTGACACCGCGGCGGTTGCGTTCCAGCAGGCTGACGCCCAGCCGCCGCTCCAGCTGCTGGATCGCCCGGGACAGCGGCGGCTGGGCCATGCCCAGCCGCTCGGCGGCGCGACCGAAGTGCAGCTCCTCGGCGACGGCCACGAAGTACCTCAGCTCGCGGGTCTCCAGGGTGTCCACCACCAGAGCGTAGCTCGGTGATACCTCTCGGGTATGACAGAGCACCGCATCGGTCTTGGCCGCGGCGGTCGCCCCCGGCCGACCATCGACGGCGTGAGCGAAACGAAGATCGCGCTGGTGACCGGCGCGAACAAGGGGATCGGGTACGAGATCGCGACCGGGCTGGGCGGCCTCGGCTACCGCGTGGGCGTGGGGGCCCGCGACCGGGCCCGGCTCGACACCGCCGTCGAGAAGCTGCGCGTCGCCGGCGTGGACGCCTTCGGGGTGCCGCTGGACGTCACCGACGACCGGAGCGCCACCGAGGCCGCCGAACTGGTCGACCAGCAGGCCGGACGGCTGGACGTCCTGGTCAACAACGCCGGCATCTCCGGGGAGGTGGGCCCGGGTTGGGCGCAGGACCCGACCACGCTCGACCTCGACGTCGTCCGCGCGGTGGTGGAGACCAACGTCCTCGGCGTCATCCGGGTGACCAACGCGATGCTGCCGCTGCTGCGGCGCTCGACGTCCCCCCGGATCGTCAACGTCTCCAGCAGCGTCGCCTCGCTGACCCGGCAGGCCGACCCGGACATCGAGGTCGGTCCGATCATGGCGGCCTACGCGCCGTCGAAGACGTTCCTCAACGCCGTCACCGTGCAGTACGCCAGGCAGTTCGCCGGCTCGAACATCTTGATCAACGCCGCCTGCCCGGGCCTGGTCGCGACCGACTTCACCGGCTTCCAGGGGCCCCGCACCCCCGAGCAGGGCGCCGCCACCGCCATCCGCCTGGCCACCCTGCCCGACGACGGCCCGACCGGTGGCTTCTTCGAGGACGACGGCATCATCCCCTGGTGATCACCCGTCGTGGTCAACGGGACGCAGGGCGGTGAATCCATGATCGAAAGGTTCTGGTGTCCCGTTGACCACCGGCCTCCCGCCACCGCGCGGGCCCCGCTGCGTGACGGGCGTCAGCGCAGCGCCTGCGCCCCGATCACGGACAGCAGTCTCAGCTTCTCGTAGCTCTCGCTGCCCGGAGCCGCGGTGTAGACGAACAGCATGTGCGACTGCTCCGGGTCCAGCAGCGTCTGGCAGTGCAGTTCCATCACGCCGACCTCGGGGTGGACGATGCGCTTGACGTCGTGGGGCCGGATGCCGATCTCGTGCTCGTCCCACGCGCTGCGGAACTCCTCGCTCTGCGCGAGGAGGAGGTCGGCGAGGTGGGCCGCCCGCGAACCGGGCCCGCGCACGGTGACGAGCCGGCGCAGGCCCGAGGCGTACATCCGGGTGAGGAACGGGTGCTCCTCGGGCGCGTACAGCTCCCGCGAGGCGGGATCGGTGAACCACCGGTACCCGCGGCTGCGCGCCGGGCCGGTGTAGCCGGTCGCGTCCCCGACGAGGGCGACACCCAGCGGGCTCTGCCGCAGCGTCTCCCCCAACTCGGTGACGATCTCCGCGGGGGTGTCGTCCAGCCGGTCCAGGATGCGCAGCAGGCCGGGGCCGACGTGCTCGCTGCCCGCGCCCCGCACCGGCGGGTTGTGCCCGGCGAGCCGGAATAGGTGGTCGCGCTCGTCGAGCGACAGGTGCAGTCCCTGGGCGATCGAGGCGATCATCTGCGGGGACGGCTGGGGGCCGCGCTCCCGCTCGAGCCGCGCGTAGTAGTCGGTCGACATGTGGCAGATCGAGGCCACCTCCTCCCGACGCAGCCCGCTGGTCCTGCGGCGCTGCCCGCGCGGGAGACCGACGTCCTCGGGCTGCAGCGACTCCCGGCGACGCCGGAGGAACTCCGCCAGCCCTACCCGGTCGATCATGACTACCGCCTTCTCCTCGGTGCTGTGTCGTTCCTACCGCCGGGACGCGCGCTCAGCCACGGATCGTCGATCCCCCCTCGGCGGGCAGGGGCGGCCCGCTCAGCCACGGATCGGCAGGCCGTGGTTGTCCTCCCGGCAACGCGCGAGTGTCGGTGACGAACACCCGCATTTGCGAAGGAGAGCTACATGACGGACGAAACGGCCACGGTGTCCCTGCGGAAGGTCCCCGTCGAGGAGGAAGAGGCGAGCATCGCCGCGGCCGCCCGCCAGGCGCTGGAGAGCTCGGGGGGCTGGGTCGGGATCGCCGCCGCCGCCCTGCCCACCGCGGCGTTCGTCGCGGTCAACTCGATCGGCGGGCTGAACTGGGCGTTCCTCGCCCTCGCCGTGGCCACGCCCGTCGCGTTCGGGATTCGCGTCGCCCGCCGGGAGCCCGTGCGGGCCGCGGTTGTCGGGCTCGTCATCGCCGCCGTGTGCGCGGTCGTGGCCGCCCTCTCCGGGGACGCCCGGGCCTTCTTCCTCATCCCCACGGTGCTCCCCGCGGTGTTCCTGGTG
>JASLAP010000160.1 GCA_030147065.1 Pseudonocardia sp.
CCCCGGGTGCGGCACGTCGGGCACGTCGACCTGGGTGCCGGTGGGGATCCCGTAGCGGCTGCGCACGGCCAGGATGGCCTGCAGCTGGCGGGCGAAGCTGGCCTCGTCGGCGAGCTGGTCGGGCAGCGTGCCGTACAGCGAGGTACCGCGGGGCATCCCGGCCGCCGACCTGGTGGCGGCCGGGTCGGCGCCCATCAGGTCGTGCGCGGCCCGGTGGATCCACCGGGTGTCGCCGTGGTCGAGCAGCGGCCCGACCTCCTCGGGCGGCAGCGTGAGCATCCCGCACAGGTCCCAGCCCGACAGCGCGAACACCCCCGGCTGCAGGCCGTTGAACATGGCCAGCAGCAGGTGGGCGCGCATGATCCGGGCGGTGGTCGCGGCGTCGACGGCGGTCAGGTCCGCCACCCCCAGGGTCGCCGCGATGACCGTCGCGGTGGTGCACGCGATGCCGTTCGTGGTGAAGATCAGGTTGTACGGGGCGGCCGGGCCGGTGAGCCGCTCGCACAGGTCCCGGCGCACGCTGTCGGCCAGCTCGGCACCGGTGACCGGGCCGCCGCGGTAGGTGTAGACGTCGTCGCGGTGGCCGGTGGACCAGTGCACCAGCTCGTAGGTGAGCTCGTCGTGGTTCTGCAGGGCGTGCACCAGCGAGGCCGGCTCGACGCCCAGCTCCAGCGACGTGCGCAGGGTCAGCCGGAGGAACTCGGTGTCCCCGGTGGCCAGCGCGTGGTGGTAGGCGGGCCGGTTGACGAAGTCGTAGGACAGGTCGGCGCCGGTCAGCGCGGTGGCCCGGATGTCGTCGATGGTCAGGTTGAGCTCCTGGAAGGTGAACCCGCCCAGCTTGCGCACCATCGACCCGATCAGGTGGTTGGCCGCCTCGGACAGCGGGTGGCCCTCCGACCAGGCCGGCAGCCCCTCGGCGCTCTTCTCCACCCCGAGGAACCCGTTGGCGTCCAGCCGCAGCCCGCCCGAGCCCAGGTCGGCCAGCGAGTGCAGGGCGTCGCCGATGACCAGCCGCATCCCGGCGAACGACGGGTCCAGCCAGTTGATCGAGGGCTGGCCGTCCTTGAAGTAGTGCAGGTACACCCAGCGCCGCGAGACGCCGTCGGTGCCCACCACCGGCGCGGTGGCGCTCCAGTTGGTCTCCTTGACCCCCTCGGTGTAGAAGATCACCCGTTGCAGCCGGCCGATGATGTAGCCGGCCTTCTCCAGCTGCTCCTCGGTGGCCGGGTCGATGTTGACCGAGTCCCGCCCGGGCGGGATCTCGGGCAGGATCCCCCAGTCCTCCGGCTCGATCTCGATCATGTGGTAGATGCCGGGGTAGTCGCCGTGCTTCATCTCGGCCAGCCGGAAGTCCGCGCCCTTGCCGGTGTGCCCGGGCACGATGTCGTCGATCACCGTGCCGCCGAACCAGGTGGCCATGCCGCACATGGCGCGGAACTCGACCTCGGTGCCGAAGGCCGGGTCGATCTCGGTGCTCACCCGGTCGAAGTGGCCGTCGACGCTGGGGGTGGTGGCCCATCCGGTGATCCCGCCGGCCCGCTTGACCGGCCCGGTGTGCACGGCCTCGATGCCGATCGCGGTGAACGCCTCCCACAGCCGCTCGTCGGCGAGCGCGGCCAGGAACGACTCGCCGGGGCGGGTGATGAACGACAGCGGGTAGGCGGTGAACCACACCGACGCCGTCTCCACCGCCGCCCGCGGGCTGGGGTTGGCGAACGGGTTCTGCCACATGGTGGCGTGCCCGGAGAACTGCCGGCTGATCTCGTTGGCGTCGGCCAGCATGGACTGGCTCAGCAGCCACGACAGGTAGGCCGGGTTGGTCCCGGTGGGCGCCCCGTCCGCGGCCACCGCCCGGCGGGTGAACGGTGCCTTGACCCGGGCCCGGTGGCGCAGGCTGCGCGGCCGGGCGGGGTGGAAGTGCTCGGCGTAGGTGATCTCGCTCGGTTCGTGGGGCGGCTGGTCTGGCATGTCGTACTCCGTGCGAGAAACGCCGTGCTCGCGCCCCCGGACGGCGACGGCGTCCGAGGTGGCACGTGGGTGGGTAGCGGCACCGTTGGCGCCACCGGGGTGATCGGATTCTTCCCGCCCGGGTCCGGGGCCCCGCGCCGACCCGCCGGGACGCGCCGTGCCGCGCGCCTGTCGCGCCGAGCGGGGCGACCGGTCGGCGAGCGGTGGGCGGAGCACCGCGGCCCGGTCCCGGCGGGCGCTCCGCCACGACCATCCGCCGCGACCCCCCGGGATGTCGGGGTGTCGTGGTAGGACAACGTCGGAACGGGCGCACGGCCCGGGTGGCGGGGAGCGCGACGATGGACGCACGGCAGCGGACGGCGGCGGAGCCCGTCGAGGTCCCGGCGGGCCCGGTGGCCGGCAGCCCGACCGGCACGACGATCGAGGACGTGGCCCGGATCGCCGGGGTGTCCCGGGCGACGGTCTCGCGCGCCCTGGCCGAGACCGGCCCGCCGTCCACCGCGGCCCGCGCGGCGGCGCGGGCGGTGGCCGAGCGGATGGGGTTCCGGCCGGACCCGGCGGCCCGGGCGTTGGCCGGGGGCAGCGGCACCC
>JASLAP010000211.1 GCA_030147065.1 Pseudonocardia sp.
CCCAGGACGCGGGTCAGCGCGGGGGCGATGTCGGCCGGGCGGCGGACGACCTGGCTGCGCCCGCCCCCGCGGGCGGCCAGCGCGGTCGCCGCCGCCTCGGACTCCGAGCCACCGACCGGGACCAGCACGTGCAGCCGGTCGATCCCGGCCATCGCCGTGGCCGGCTCGTCGCCGCTGGTGTGCAGGCAGTCCGACAGCAGCAGCACCAGCCGCTCGTCGGCGGTCGCCCCGGCCAGCTGCACCGAGGCCGCGCGCAGCGCGGCGGCCAGGTCGGTGGTGCCGTGCCCGCGCAGCCCGACCAGCTCGGCGACCAGGTCCTGCGGCGCCCGCCGCACGCCGCGGGCCTGCAACACCCGCACGTCGGCACCGAAGGCGATGACCGAGGGCTCCAGCCGGCCGCCGGACGCGTCGTCGGCCAGCACCACGCCGGCCGCGGCCACCGCGGCCAGCGCGACCGCCATGCCCTGCATCGACCCGGACATGTCGACCGCCAGGCACACCGCCCGGCGGCGCGCGGTCCAGGTCCGGGTGACCAGGTCGGCCACCCCCGGTCGGCGCCCGGTCGCCGGGTCCCAGGCGTCCATCGTGCGGTCCAGGTCCAGGTCGCCGTCCAGCCGCCGGGACGGACCCAGCCGCCGGGTGCCCTGCGAGCGGCTCGGCCCGACCCGGGCCAGCCGGAGGAACACCCGCCCGGCGAGCCGCCGGGCCGCCGCGCGCAACTGCTCGTCGGTGGCCACCGCCATGTCGGCCAGCAGCGCCGCCGCGGCGTCCGGGTCCTCCTCGACGGCCGCGTCGAAGGCGGCCTCGTCCAGCTCGCCCAGCTCCGGGGAGACCTCCTCGAAGCCCTCGTGCCGGGCGGCCAGCTGCTGGCGGCTCGTGGTGCGTCCGGCCCGCTCGCGACCGGGGCGGGACCGGGGTTCGAAGCCTGCCGGGGGGTCCGGCAGGCCGTCAGCTTTTCCCTGGCCGTCCGGGGAGGTGTCGGAGGCACTCTCGGGGGCAGTCTCGGGGGCGGGTTCGCCGTCGTCGTCGGGCCAGAGCCGGTCGAGCAGCTCGTCGATCACCGATTCGGGGGTGCGGTCGACGCCGTCGGCGACCCGGATCCGGCCCGACAGCGCGGCGTACGCGGCGTCCCGGCCGGTCTCCCGGCTCGGCCGCCGCTCCCCGCGCAGCTCGGCCAGCCCGGCCAGCACCAGGGCCAGGTCGATCGATCCGCGCACCGACGACCCCATCCGCACGTCCCGGTGCTCCCGGGTGGCCCGGGTCAGGGCGACCGACAGGTCGACGTCGCGGCCGGCCAGCCCGCTGACCGCGGTGGTGATCGCCCGCTCGGACGGCTCGTCCTGGTAGCCGAGCACCACCCGGCACATCCGGTCGGCGATGGCCTGGCTGACCCGGGCGGTGCCGACCGCGTCGAACGGGTTCATCGCCGCGATCAGCCGGAAGTCCTTGTCGGCGTGCACGTGGCCCAGCCGCGGCACCACGATCTCGCCCTCGGTGAGCACGGTGATCAGGACGTTGAGGGTCTCCTCCGGGATCCGGTTGAGCTCCTCGAGGTAGAGCAGCCCGCCGTCGCGCATCGCGGTGAGCAGCGGCCCGTCGACGAACGCCCCGGCGTGGTAGCCCTCGGCGAGCACCTGGGACGGGTCGAACTGGCCGATCAGCCGGGCCGGGGTCAGCTCGGCGTTGCCCTCGACGAACACCACCGACCGCCCGCTCTCCCCGGCGATCGAGCGCAGCAGGGTGGACTTGCCGGTGCCCGGCGGGCCCTCCAGCACCACGTGCCGCCCGGTCGCCAGGGCGACGGTGAGCACCTCCCGCTCGCGCCGCAACCCGACAACAGCGACCGCCACCGAACCTCCCCGTCCGAGCCCTGCCGACCCCGCCCACCCACCCATCGACCCCCGTGGCAGGAAAGCCACTTTCAGGACCGATTCGGTCCTGAAAGTGGCTTTCCTGACGTTCGGGGGCGGCGGTCAGGCGTCGTACTTGATGATGCCGCGGATGTTCTTGCCGTCGTGCATGTCCTGGTAGCCCTGGGCCACGTCGTCGAGGGTGTAGGTCTTGGTGATCAGCTCGTCGAGCTTGAGCACGCCCTCCCGGTAGAGCTGCAGCTGGCGCAGGATGTCCCAGTTCGGGTTGGACTGCCCGAACATCGCGCCCTGGATGCGCTTCTGGAACAGCGTGATGTCGGCCATCGAGACCGGCAGCGGGGTCGGGTCGGCGATGTTGCCCAGCGCGGTGACCACCACGGTGCCGGCCTTGCGGATCGAGGCCATCGCCTGCCCGACGTACTCGGGCTTGATCACCCCGACGGTGATGATCGTGGAGTCGGCGCCCTGCCCGTTGGTGAACTGCTTGGCCAGTTCAGTGGCCTCTTCCATGGAGTCCACCGCGTGCGTGGCGCCCAGCTCCTGGGCCTTCTCCCGCTTGAACGCCACCGGGTCCACCGCGATGATGTTGGACGCCCCGGCGTGCGCGGCGCCCTGCACGGCGTTGATCCCGATGCCGCCGATGCCCATCACGATCGTGGTGTGGCCGGGCTGGACCTGCGCGGCGTTCACCGCCGAGCCCCACCCGGTGCCCACCCCGCAGCCGACCAGGCAGGCCTTGTCCAGCGGGATGTCCTCGGGGACCTTGACCGCGGAGTCCGCCGAGACCGTGGTGGTCTCCAGGAACGTCGAGATGCCGCACATCTGGCCGACCGGTGTGCCGTCCAGCATCTTGACCCGGTAGTCGGTCGGGTCGCCCCAGCGCGAGCCGGCCAGCAGCCCGGCGCCCAGGTCGCAGAGGTTCTGCATGCCCGAGGCGCACCAGCGGCAGTGGCCGCAGGAGGGCAGGAACGAGAAGACGACGTGGTCGCCCTCCTTGAGGCCCTTGGTGTTCATCCCGGCCTTGGTGACGATCCCGGCGCCCTCGTGGCCGCCGGCGAAGGGGTAGACACCGACCGGGATGTCCCCGGTCGCCACGTGGTCGTCGGAGTGGCACATTCCCGACGCCACCATCTTGACCTGGACCTCGCCGTCCCGCGGGTCGTCGACCTCCAGGTCGACCACCTCGTACGTGCCGGGAGCCTGGCGGATCACTGCACCACGGGTCTGCATACTGATCTCCTTCGATCGGCGTAGTCCCAGTTCATAGCAGCGCGTGCATGCGTTGGGAAGGTTCTACTGATCTTTGGCGGGGCGGGGTCACGCAGTAGAGTGCGCGCGCCGCACCACCCGCCGGAGGAGGACACGTGACGGAACCCTTCAACGCCGCTGCCTACCTCACCGAACGGCAGGTGGACGCCGGCGCCGGGGACCGCGTCGCACTGCACCACCCGCACGGCTCGCACACCTACGCCGAGCTGCTCGACGACGTCCGGCGGGTGGCCGGCGGGCTGCGCGCCCTCGGCGTGCGGCCCGAGGAGCGGGTCCTGCTGTGCATGACCGACGACATCGAGCTGGCCACCGGCATCCTGGCCACGATGTACCTCGGCGCGGTGGCCGTGCCGGCCTCGACCATGCTGACCGGCCGCGAGCTGGGCACCCTGGTCGTCGACTCGCGCGCCCGCGTCCTGCTGGGCAGCCACGAGTTCGCCCCCGCCGTCACCGCCGCCGCCGCGGGCGCCCCCGACCTGGGCCACCTGGTGCTCACCGGGGACACCGCCCCGGACATCGCCGGGGTCACCACCTTGACCTGGGACGCCCTGCGCGACGCCGAGCCGGTGACCGCGCCCTACCCCACCTGGGACGAGTCCCCGGCGCTGTGGCTCTACACGTCGGGCACCACCGGCACCCCCAAGGGCGCCATGCACCGCCACGTCGACATCCGGTTCGTGGCCGAGACCTACGGCGCCCAGGTGCTCGGCGTGCGCCCGGGTGACGTCTGCCTGTCGGTGGCCAAGCTGTTCTTCGCCTACGGCATCGGCAACTCGCTGTTCTTCCCGCTGGCCGCGGGCGCGACCGCGGTGCTGGAGCCGTCGCGGCCCAACCCGGAGCTGTTCGCCGGGCGGATCGCCGAGCACGGGGTGACGCTGTTCTTCGGCGGCCCCAGCTTCTGGGGGCCGCTGATGGCCGCCGACCTGCCGCGGGAGACGTTCGCGACGGTCCGCAACGGGGTGTCGGCCGGCGAGGCGCTGCCGGCCCGGATGTTCCACGGCGTCCTCGAGCAGTACGGCTTCGAGATCCTGGACGGCATCGGCTCCACCGAGGCGCTGCACATCTTCATCTCCAACGTGGCCGGCCGGGTGGTGCCGGGCAGCTCCGGCTTCCCGGTGCCCGGCTACCGGGTGGAGCTGCGCCGCCCGGACGGCACGGTGATCGACACCCCCGGCGAGCCCGGGATGCTGTACGTGGCCGGCGAGTCGGTCTGCACCGGGTACTGGTGCCGCACCGCGGTCAACCGGGCGGTGTTCCAGGGCGAGTGGATGCGCACCGGCGACCAGTACGTGCTCGGCGAGGACGGCAGCTACACCTGCCTCGGCCGGGCCGACGACGTGCTGAAGGTCGGCGGGATCTGGGTCAGCCCGGCCGAGGTCGAGACCCGCATCCTGGAGCACCCGGCGGTGGCCGAGGCGGTCGTCGTCGGGGTGCCCGACGACGACGGGCTGGACAAGCCGGTCGCCTACGTGGTGCCGCGGCCGGGCCAGCACGTCACCGAGGACGACGTGATCGAGTTCTGCCGAGCCGGGATGGCGTCGTTCAAGCGCCCGCGCCGGGTGGTGGAGATCGACGAGCTGCCCAAGACCGCCACCGGCAAGATCCAGCGCTACCGGCTGCGCGCCCTGGCCGCCCAGGTCGCTCCCCCGCACTCCACCCCCACCGACGTCGCCGAGGCCCAGGCCTAGGCCGTGCCCCCGGGGCGGCGCAGGTGGGCGGCGAGCAGGAGGCAACCGGCGCCGAGCAGGACGCCGTGCGCGATCCGCACCGGCGGGCCGGTGAAGAACTGCGGCAGGAACAGCACCATCCCCAGCGCGAACGGCAGCGCGACCGCGCGCAGGCGCGCGGCCAGCACCACCGCCGACGCGGCCATCAGCAGCAGGCCCAGGCCGAACACGGTCACCTGGACCGGCCCCATCCGGACCGCCTCGGCGAGGACGGCCAGTCGCCCGGGCTCGGGTACCCGGGTGCCCAGCGCGTTCAGGGCGAAGGTCTCGGCGCCGTAGTAGGTCAGGGTCATCGCCGCGCCGGTCGCCCACAGCCCCAGAGCCGCGCCGCTCACCCGGCCCGGCATCCCGTCCCGGACGGCCAGCAGCCCGAAGCCGACCAGCAGGAACGCCGCCGCGGCCGACAGGTGACCGGCGAGCCAGGCCGGGGCCGCGAAGGCCGCCGGTGCTCCCTCCGGGGTCTGGTCCGACCAGGGCCGCAGGACCGGGTAGGCGACGAAGAGCAGGCCGGCGACCGCGAACGGCAGGGCGCCGGGCCCGGTGGTTCCGGTCGGTCGAGCGCGGGACGGGGCGGGCGCGGTCATGGCGGGAACCTCTCGGTGAGCACTGATCTCGAATGAGTGCAGTGTTGCCGAGCGGCTCCGACTCGTCAAGAGCACTGCTCTCGGAGGAGGCTCGGAATGCCCGCGCACGACGTTCTACAGCACTGGTCTCGTGCGGCACGAACTTGTAGAGTGAGCCGGACACCCGAGGAGGGCGCGATGACGAGCACCGCCGAACCGGACGCCGGCGATCCCGACCGGGACGCCACGCCGGCCGTCTCCTTCGACGCCGCGCCCGGCTCGTACCGGCACTGGCAGCTGGACCTCGACGGCGCCGCCGAGACCGGCGTCGCCTACCTGCGCCTGGACGTCGACGAGGACGGCGGGCTGGTGCCGGGCTACCAGCTCAAGATGAACAGCTACGACCTCGGCGTCGACATCGAGCTCTACGACATCGCCCAGCGCCTGCGCTTCTCCCACCCCGAGGTCCGCACCGTCGTGCTGACCAGCGCCAAGGACCGCAACTTCTGCGCCGGGGCGAACATCCGGATGCTGGCCGGGTCCAGCCACCCGTGGAAGGTGAACTTCTGCAAGTTCACCAACGAGACCCGCAACGGCATCGAGGACGCCACCGCGAACTCCGGCCAGACCTGGATCGCCGCGCTCAACGGCACCGCGGCCGGTGGCGGCTACGAGATGGCCCTGGCCTGCGACCAGATCCTGCTGATCGACGACAACTCCTCGGCCGTCGCGCTCCCCGAGGTGCCGCTGCTCGGCGTGCTGCCCGGCACCGGCGGGCTGACCCGGATCACCGACAAGCGCCGGGTCCGCAAGGACCGCGCCGACGTCTTCGCCACCAAGTCCGAGGGGCTGCGCGGCAAGCAGGCCGTCGAGTGGAAGCTCGTCGACGAGGTCATCCCCAAGCGTCAGTGGGACGAGAAGGTGGCCGAGCGGGCGGCCGAGGCGGCCGCACGGTCGTCGCGCCCGGCCGACGCCACCGGCGTCGAGCTGCCCCCGCTGGAGCGCACCGAGACCGTCGACGGCATCGCCTACCAGCACGTGCGCGCGGAGTTCGACCGCGACCGCGGGCTCGTCGAGATCACCGTGCTCGGCCCGGAGGGGGACGTCCCGGACACCGTCGAGCGCGTCCACGAGCTGGGCGCGGCGTTCTGGCCGCTGGCCATGACCCGCGAGCTGGACGACCTGATCCTGCGGCTGCGGGCCAACGAGCTGGAGCTGGGCACCTGGATCATCCGGACCAGGGGCGACGTCGAGGACGCGCTGGCCTTCGAGCGGGTGATCGCCGAGCACAGCCGTGACGACTGGCTGGTCAACGAGATCCGGCACTACTACAAGCGGGTGCTCAAGCGGCTCGACGTCACCTCGCGCAGCCTGATCGCGCTGATCGAGCCCGGCTCCTGCTTCGCCGGGGCGCTGCTGGAGCTGGCCCTGGCCTGCGACCGGCAGTACATGCTCGACGGCTTCCTGGAGGAGGACTCCCAGGAGGGCGACCCGGCCCAGATCGTGCTGTCGGAGTCCAACTTCGGCACCTTCCCGATGGGCAACGGGCTGTCCCGGCTGGCCTCGCGGTTCTACGGCGGCCCCGACGACCCCGGCGACCACGTGGCCAAGCTGCGCCAGGAGGCCGGGCGCCGGATCGAGGCCGTCGAGGCGATGGAGCTGGGCCTGGTCACCGAGGCGCTGGACGACATCGACTGGGACGACGAGATCCGCATCCTGCTCGAGGAGCGGGCCTCGCTGTCCCCCGACGCGTTGACCGGCATGGAGGCCAACCACCGGTTCGTCGGGCCGGAGACGATGGAGACGCGGATCTTCTCCCGGCTCACCGCCTGGCAGAACTGGATCTTCGTACGACCGAACGCGTCCGGCCCGGACGGCGCGCTGCGCCGCTACGGCACCGGGCGACGGGCCGAATTCGACCGCAGGCGGGTGTGAGCACATGAGCATCGACTACTCCGAGAAGATCCCGAACAACGTCGACCTGGCCGGGGACCGGAAGCTGCAGCGCGCGCTGGAGTCGTGGCAACCCAACTTCCTCAACTGGTGGAAGACCATGGGTCCGGCCGTCCCCACCGAGGACGTCTACCTGCGGACCGCGGTCGCGGTCGGCCGCGAGGGCTGGGCGCACTTCGGGCACGTCGCGATGGACGAGTACCGCTGGGGGGTGTTCCTGGCCGAGCGCAACGCCGACCGGCGGATCGCCTTCGGCGAGCAGAAGGGCGAGCCGGTCTGGCAGCAGGTCCCCGGCGAGTACCGGGCCGACCTGCAGCGCCTGATCGTCATCCAGGGCGACACCGAGCCCGCCTCGGTGGAGCAGCAGCGCCGCCTGGGCGAGACCGCCCCGTCGCTCTACGACCTGCGCAACCTGTTCCAGGTCAACGTCGAGGAGGGCCGCCACCTCTGGGCGATGGTCTACCTGCTGCACGCATACTTCGGCCGCAACGGCCGCGACGAGGCCGAGGCCCTGCTGCAGCGCAACTCCGGCGACCTGGACAGCCCGCGGATGCTCGGGGCGTTCAACGAGGAGACCCCGGACTGGCTGTCGTTCTTCATGTTCACCTACTTCACCGACCGGGACGGCAAGTACCAGCTCGGTTCGCTGAAGGAGTCCGCCTTCGACCCGCTCTCGCGCACCTGCGAGTTCATGTTGAAGGAGGAGGCCCACCACATGTTCGTGGGCACCACCGGGATCGACCGGGTGATCGCGCGCAGCGCCCAGCTCATGCGCGAGCACGACACCGAGGAGATCGCCCCGCACGGCGGCATCCCGCTGGACGTGATCCAGAAGTACATCAACTTCCACTACTCGGTCTCGCTGGACCTGTTCGGCTCGGAGAAGTCCACGAACGCGGCCAACTACTTCACCGCCGGGCTCAAGGGCCGCTGGCAGGAGGAGCGCCGCAAGGACGACCACCGGCTCACCGAGGACGCCGCGCACATCGACGTGGTCCGCGAGCACGAGGTGACCACCGACGAGGTCCCGGCGCTGCTGGCGCTCAACTACGACCTGCGCCGCGAGTACATCGCCGACTGCCAGACCGGGCTCAAGCGGTGGAACCGGGTGCTGGAGAAGGCCGGCGTGGACCGCCGGATGTACCTGCCCCACGTCGGGTTCAACCGGGACGTCGGGCTGTTCTCCGAGCACCACCTCACCCCGAAGGGCGACGTGATCGGCGAGGACGTGTGGAACGCCAAGAAGGACGCCTGGCTGCCCACCGAGGCCGACAAGACCCACGTCCGCTCGCTGATGCGGCCGGTGTACGAGCCGGGCAAGATCGCCGGCTGGATCGCCCCACCGGCCAACGGCATCAACGACAAGCCGATCGACTACGAGTACGTCCACCTGGCGTAGTCAGGATCGGGGTTCTTCCCCGCCGTCACCCGGACGGCGCTGCGCGGGAGGGGTGACCGGCCGTAGGTTGCCGGTGACCCATCGCCGGGCCGGTCGGTACCAGCCGGTGCGCCCCTCCCCCGCCGGGCGTGGCTGCTCGATAGCGTCCGGGGACCGTCGCCGGTCCGCCGCGATGGTCCCCCGACCAGGGCGGCGCACCCCCGACGCCGTCCGCGAGCGAAGGACGGCCGTGTCCGACGAGAAGCTCTCCGCCCAGGAACACCTCGCCCTCATCGCCCTGGTGGTGGCAGCCCGCGAGGTCACCAACGCGGAGCTCAGGGAGATCGCCGGGATCGAGCTGAGCGGACCGCCCCGCCGTCGGCTCAACGAGCTCAAGCTGGTGGAGACCCGGAAGGTGGGCCGCTCGTTCCGGCACCTGCTCACCGACCGGGGCGCGCGGCGCTGCCAGGACGAGCTGGCCGCGCCCCGGCCGCCCCGCTCGGGCGGCTACGGCGGGGTGCTGTTCGCGGTGCTGGACGGCCTGCGCCGGTACGGCGAGCAGTCCGGGCCGCGGCTCGGCGAGATCTTCACCCCGGACCTGGAGCGGATGGTCCGCGGCGCCTACCGCGACCTCAGCGGCGGGCGCCCGGCCGCTCCCGTCCGGCTCAGCGCCCTGCGCGAGCGGCTGGCCGACGTCGCCGACAAGGACCTCGACGCCGAGCTGGTCCGGCTGGCCGAGCTGCCCGGCGTGCACCTGCGCGAGGAGGTCAACCAGCAGTTGCTCACCGACGCCGACCGCCGGGCCGCGATCCGGCTGGGCGGCGAGGACCGGCACAACCTGCAGATCGAGGCCCTCCCGAGCGAGGCACGGTGACGGAGGAGGAGCTGCTCGCGCTCACCGCCGTCCAGTTCAACTCGGCGGTCACCCCCGCCGACGTGTGGAGCCCGCTCGACCACCACGTGTCGGACCTGCACGCCGACGTCGCCGCGGCGGTCACCACCCGGCTGCGCCAGGCCGACCGGGGGCGGATGCCGATCGGTGTCGTGCTGGAGGGCGGCCGGGGCGTGGGCAAGACCCACATGCTGCGCTGGGCGCGCCAGCAGGTGCAGGACGGCGGCGGCTACTTCTTCCTGGTCAAGTTCCTGGAGGGCGCGGAGTTCTGGCACAGCGTGCTGCACAGCGTGGTGTCCGGGTTCTACGCCGGGCAGGGCGACCAGCTGCCGGGGGTGCTGCACCGGTTGTCCGACCTGGCCGGGGTGGACAACCTGCGGCGGCGCCGGATCAGCGGGATGATCCCGGTCTCCCGCGAGGACCTCGACGCCTTCGTCGACGGCCTGGCCGCGGTCGACCGGCAGGTCGGGATCGAGTGCGAGGACACCGCCCGCGCGCTGGCGCTCTACCCGGCCCGGGGCGCGGCCGGCGAGGCCGGGCGCAGCTACTTCGACCTCGACGGCGCGCTGACCGACGACCAGCGGGCCGCGTGGGGGTTCCGCCGCGGCGCCCGGCTGCCCCAGGAGATCCTGTCCGACCTGGCCCGGCTGCTGGCGCTGACCGGCCCGACCGTGCTGGCCGTCGACCAGCTCGACGCGCTGCTGGTGCAGTCCCAGCCGACCGCGGACGAAGCGGCCGACGGCACCGGCGAGATCCCGCTCGGGCTGGTCAACCAGGTCGCGAACGGCCTGATGGAACTGCGCGAGCTGATGCCGCGCACGCTCACCCTGGTTGCCTGCATCCCCGACACCTGGCGCCAGATCCGGACCCGGGCGGCCAGCTCCGCGGCCGACCGGTTCACCGTCGTCCAGATGAAGGGCGCGATGCCGGGCGCCGAGGTGGCCGAGAACCTGGTCGCCGCCCACCTGACCGGCCTCTACGGGGAGGCCGGCTACACCGCGCCCTACCCCACCTGGCCGATCCGGGCGGCGGCCTTCGCCGGCCCGGAGGTCCGCCACTACACGCCGCGACGGCTGCTGGTGCGGGTCGGCGAGCACATCCAGGGCTGTCTGGAGTCCGGCGAGCTGGCCGAGCTGGCCTCCTTCGCCGAGCAGCCGGTCACCCCGCCCACCCCGCCCCCGGTCGACCAGGACGCCCTCGCCGAACTCGACCGGCGGTTCGCCGGGTACCGCGCCGCGGCCGACGTGCTCGGCCCGGTCGACCCGGACACCGAGGACAAGCTGGTGCCGCGGCTGCTCAGCGCGGCGCTGCGGGCCTTCGCCTACGAGTTCGGCGAGCGCGGGCGCGCCGCGCTGGCCCTCGACCCGCCGCCCGGCGCGAAGCCCGCCCTGCACGCCCGGCTGCGGCTCACCCTCGACGAGGACACCGAGGACGAGGTCCACTGGTGCTTCCGGGCCATCGCCGCGGAGCACCCCGTCGCGGTGTTGAGCCGGATGCGGGCCGCGCGCACCGAGGCCGGGCTGCACTCCGGCACCGACAAGCGCAACCTCGTCCTGCTGCGGAACCGCCCGCTGTCGCGGGGGCCGAAGACCGTCGAGGCGGTCGCCGCGTTCGAGGCCGACGGCGGCACGATCGCCCGGGTGGGCGAGGAGGACCTGCGGACGTTCGCCGCCCTGGAGCGCATGCTCGACCGCTACGACCCGGCGCTGCTGCAGTGGCTGGCCGCCCGCCGACCGGCCGCGGGCTCGGAACTGCTGCGCCGGGTGCTGCCGGTGGACCGGATCGAGGCGCTCCTGCCGGCCGGGACGGACCCGGCCGTCGGGCCGGCGCCGCTCGTGGTCGATCCGGTCGTCGCACCGGTGCCCGGGCTGACCATCGACCCCGACCCCGACCCCGTCACCGACGACCGGCCGCTCGTCCCCACCGGCCGGAGCGAGCGGTCGGGCCGGCAGGTCGCGGTGGCGCTGGAGTCCCTGCGCAAGCACACCGTGGTGTTCGCCGGGTCCGGGTCGGGCAAGACCGTGCTGCTGCGCCGGCTGATCGAGGAGTGCGCGCTGCACGGGGTGTCCTCGATCGTGCTGGACCCGAACAACGACCTGGCCCGGCTCGGTGACGAGTGGCCGCAGCCGCCGGCCGGCTGGGACCCCGACGACGAGGCGAAGGCCAAGGAGTACCTCACCGGCACCGAGGTCGTGGTGTGGACGCCGCGCAAGGAGCGCGGCCGCCCGCTCGTCCTGCGACCGCTGCCCGAGTTCGCCGACGTGCTGGACGACGACGAGGAGCTGGACCTGGCCGTCGAGGCGGCGGTGGCCGGGCTGCTGCCCCGGGTCAAGCTCACCGCGCGCAAGGCCCGGATCGGGGCGGCCGTGCTCAAGCAGTCCCTCGGGTACTTCGCCCAGGGCGGCGGCACCGAGCTGGCCGGGTTCGTCGAGCTGCTCGCCGACCTGCCGGAGGGGGTGCACGGCCTGCAGAACGTGCCCAGCGCCCGCAAGCTGGCCGCCGAGATGTCCGAGGAGCTGGCCGCGGCGATGCTGGTCGACCCGCTGTTCGGTGGGGCCGGGACACCGCTCGACCCGGGGGTGCTGCTGACCCCGTCGGCCGGTCACCGGGCGCGCGTCTCGGTGATCAGCTTCATCGGCCTGCCGTCGGACGACCAGCGCCAGACCTTCGTCAACCAGCTGCAGATGGCGCTGTTCGCGTGGATCAAGAAGAACCCGGCAGGTGACCGTCCGCTGGGCGGGCTGCTGGTGATGGACGAGGCGCAGACGTTCGCGCCGTCGGGAGCGGCCACGGCCTGCACGGAGAGCACGTTGCAGCTCTCCGCCCAGGCGCGGAAGTACGGCCTGGGCCTGATGTACGCGACCCAGGCGCCCAAGGGCCTGCACAACCGGATCCCCGGCAACGCCACGACGCAGTTCTTCGGCCTGCTGAACTCCGGCGTGCAGATTGGCGCAGCCATCGAGCTGGCCCGGCGCAAGGGCGGGCAGGTCGACGACATCGCCCGGCTGCCCGCCGGGATCTTCTACGCCGCCGGCGAGGGGGTCGGGTTCGAGAAGGTGCGGATGCCGATGTGCCTGAGCCACCACCCGTCCAGCGCGCTGACCCAGGAGGAGGTGCTGAAGCGGGCCCGGGGCGAGGAGGGCTGAGCGCGCTACCGTAGGGCGGTCGTGTCGTCGTCGATGGTTCCGGTGCACCGCGAAGCGCCGCCACCCATGAAGGGACACCCCACCCCCGGCCGTTGACCGGCCACCCGCACGTCCGCAGCCGGGCCGAGCTGCGCCGCGAGCGCCGCCCGCGCAGCCACCCCTGCTGGGACCACCTGCTGATCGCCCCGCTGTGGCCGATGCACGAGGCCAACCTGGGCACGCTGCTGCGCACCTGCGACGCCGTGGGCGCCTGCCTGGTGGTCCCGCGGGGGCGGCGGTGGGACGCGCCGCTGGCCCGGGGCGACACGCTGCGCCGCCGCTCCTGCGTGCACCGGGCCGCGGACCCGCTGAGCTGGCTGGCCCACCAGCGCGGCACCGGGGCCCGGATCGTCGCGGTCGAGCTGGCCGACGGGGCGGTGCGGCTCGGCGACCTGCCGGCGGCGCGGGAGCGCACGGTCGTCCTGCTCGGCCACGAGCGCGACGGCGTGCCGGACGAGGCCATGGCGCTGGCCGACCTCATCGTCGAGATCCCGATGGTCGGCACCGGACTGAGCCTGAGCGTCGCCGTCGCCGGGTCCCTGGTGGCCTACCGGCTCGCCGGGATGCTCTGAGCCGTCGGCGTATCACGCGGGGACGCGCCGGCCCCTGCTCAGCGTCGGGGATGTCCATCCGGACGTTCCCGCCCGTGACCCCGCCCAGGTTCAGGAAGGCCACCTTCAGGTCCCCGGCGGGCAGGAAGGTGGCCTTCCTGAACCCGGGCCGGTGCATCGTCAGGGGCGGGCGGTGTCCGGGGCCGGTCCCGTGCTCTCCCGCACGACCAGCTCGGCGGGCAGCACCAGGTGGCGCACCTCGGGCTCCTGGCCCGCCCGGTGCCGGGCCACCGCCGCGGCCAGCTCGGCGGCGGCGATCCGGCCCTTCTCCGCGGTGTCCTGGTGGACCGTGGTCAATGCCGGGCGCATCCGGCGGGCCGTCGGGGTGTCGTCGAAACCGACCACCGACAGGTCCTGGGGCACCCGCAGACCGGCGTCCTCGGCCGCGCGCACCACGCCCACGGCGAGCGCGTCGGAGAAGCACAGCACCGCGGTCGGCCGGTCGGGCCGGGCGAGCAGCTCGCGGACGGCGTCGAGGCCCTGGTCCGGGGTGTCGGCCGGGGTCCGCAGCACGACCGGCTCGATCCCGGCCGGGTCGAGCACGTCCCGCCAGCCGCGCAGCCGCTGCCGGGAGACCAGGAAGTCGCTGGGGCCGGGGTCCGCGCCCTCGGCGCCGCGGCCCACGGTGAGCAGGGCGATCCGCCGGTGGCCCAGCTCCACCAGGTGCCGGGCGGCGGCCGCCGAGGCGGAGCGGTCGTGCACGTTGATCGAGGTGTAGCCGGGCTCGGGCTGCTGGTCGACGAACACCAGCGGCAGCCGGCGCCGGCGCAGCCAGTCGACGCCGTCGACGCCCGGCCGGCAGGAGTAGGCGATGGCGCCGTCCATGGCGACGTCCCGGGCGGGGACGACGTCGCCGGCCCGGCCGCTGGGCAGCAGGGTCAGCGCCAGGCCGGTCCGGGCCAGTTCCTGGGCGATGGAGGCCAGGAACATGGTGGAGAACTCGTCGGTGAAGGCGTAGTGCGGCGACTCGGTGAGCAGGATGCCGACGGTCCCGGTCGTCCCGCGGGCCAGCGTCCGCGCGGCCGGGTCGGGCCCGACGTAGCCCAGCTCGGCCGCGGCGGCGAGGATCCGCTCGCGCAGCGCCGCGGAGAGCTGGTCGGGTCGGGAGAACGCGTTCGACACGGTCATCGCGCTGACCCCGACCCGCTCGGCCACGGTCTTCAGGGTCACCCTCGGCACGGTGCCGAGGGTAGGCCCGATCAGCGGGCCGCGGAGCACTCGGGCTGCGGGCCCACTGCGTCCGCGGTGCGGTGCAGGGCGGTGGCGGCGGCCAGCCGGACGCGCCGCAACGAGGGCGTGCGGCGGCGCCGGTCGGGCTCGGGCGGCGCGGCCGGGTCGAACTGGCGCCGGACGACCTCGGTGGCCAGGGACGCGGCGACGGGCAGCTCGTACATGGTGTCTCCTCCACTCTTTAGCGCTCCAGATCTTTAGCGCTACAGTACGCCTTCTTCTATAGCGGTCAAGTGCTTTCTCCACCTTCTTCGACGACCCGGCGACACTCCGCCGATCGGGTGAGGTGGTGTCGGAGTGGCGCCTCACCGACCGATGGAGGGGCGTGGACCGGAGAGTGCGGGCGGACGCCGGCGCGGCGCTGCTGGAGCTCTACGCCGACGCGCTGCCCCAGGTGTACGGCTACCTGCTGGCCCGGTGCGGCCGGCGGGCCCTCGCCGAGGACCTGACCGCCGAGACGTTCCTGGCCGCCGTGGCCGCGTGCCGGCGCACGCCCCCGCCCGCACCGAGCACCGGGTGGCTGGTCGGGATCGCCCGGCACAAGCTCGTCGACCACTGGCGGGCGGCCGAGCGCGAGCGGCGCGGGCTGCAGGCCGTCGGGTCCGAACCGGACCCGCCCGACGACGACCCGTGGGAGGAGCGGCTCGACGCGCTGGTCGCCCGCCAGGTCCTCGAGGCGCAGACCGGCACCCACCGGGCCGTGCTGACCCTGCGCTACCTGGACGGGCTGCCGGTGCCCCAGGTCGCCGCGGTGCTCGGGCGCAGCACCGGCGCGACCGAGGCCCTGCTGGTCCGGGCCCGGGCGGCGTTCCGCCGCAGCTGCACAGCACTCGGGGAGGGAGGTCCGCGATGACCGATCCGCTGGACGTCCTGCGCACCCCGGTCCGACCGGTGGACCCCGATCCGGGGTTCGCCGCCGACCTGCGTGCCCGCGTCGAGCGGGCGCTGCTCGCTCCGGAGAGGGAGACCATGACCACCCCGACTGCACCCGTCCGCCCGACCACGACGCCCGTGACCGCCCTGCGGATGCACACCCTGACGCCCTACCTGGCCGTCCAGGACGCCGAGCGCGCCGTGGAGTTCTACGTCGCAGCCTTCGGCGCCGTGCGGCGCGGCGAGCCGATCGTGATGCCGGACGGCCGCACCGGCCACGTCGAGGTGGCGATCGGCGACTCGGTGCTGATGCTGGCCGACGAGTTCCCGGAGATCGGCCTGGCCGCGCCGGTCACCCGCGGCGGGCCGAGCCAGTCCCTGCGCCTGGAGGTCGCCGACCCGGACGCGGTGGTCGCCGCCGCGCTGGCGGCGGGAGCCGCACCGGACCGGCCGGTGCAGGACCGCCCGCACGGCCGCGGCGGGTCGGTGCTCGACCCGGCCGGGCACCGCTGGATGGTGGAGCGGGCCGAGCCCCGCCCCGGCGACCTCGTCCACGCCTCCCTGTGGACCCCGGACACCGACGCCGCCGCAGCCTTCTACCGCGACGTCCTCGACCGGTCGGGCGGGACGGCTCCGGAGACCTGGCACACCACCGGCCGGCCGACCCTGCTGCCCTGCTGGACGGTCCCGGACGTCGACGACGCCGTCGACCTGGTCCGCGCGGCCGGCGGCAGCGCCCGGGAGCCGGCCGACCGGCCCTACGGTCGGGTCGCGGACTGCGTCGACGACCAGGACCTGCCGTTCGCGCTCTGCGCCCCGACCGGCGCGACCGAGCCGCCACGCGGGCTGGCGCACTACGAGGTGCGCGTTCCCGACCCGGTCCGGGCGCGGGCGTTCTACTCGACGGTGCTGGGTTGGCGCTTCCGCCCGGGCGCGGACCCCGACTCCTGGCACCCGTCGGACGGCAGCCGCCCGCCGACCCCGACTTGCAACCTGACCAGCGGGGACGCCGCGGTCGTGCCGTGGTTCCGAGTCGCCGACCTGGACGCGGCCGTCACCGCCGTCCGGGAGGCCGGTGGGCACGCCGTCGCTGACGACGTGGTCGTCCGGTGCACCGACGACCAGGGAACGCCCTTCGGTCTCGTCCGGTAGATCCGGCGCCTACGGCGGGGACGGGTGTCGGGGCGCGCCGGGCCCGCTGGTGGAGGGGTGCGGTGGCCGTCGGTGGGAGGGCTGCGCGTTGCCCGTCGCAGGAACGCCGACCACGCCGTGCGGTCGAGCGCCCGGCCGTGGCCACCAGCGGGACCCCCGCCGAGTCGGCGCGGCACGTGCTCAATTTCGGCTCGCTCCGCCACGACTGCTCGACGCGCACGCCTGCCACAGCAGTCCGCCCCGGCCCTGCCGTCGGTCCGGACGCCCGGCGCTGGGCCGGTCGCGAACACGCCCGGCGAGACCAGGCAGGCCTGCGGCAGCACCCGGCTCGGCTCCGTCGCGGTCCTGCATGCTTTGCGGCGCAGACCACGACGGTGATCAGCAGACCGAGGGTGTCAGTGGCGATGAACCGCTTCCGCCCATTGATCTTCTTCCCGGCGTCGTAGCCGCGGTTGTCCCGGCCGACGGTGTCCCGCACCCCTTCACCGTCTGGGAGTCGACCAGCCCCGCGCCGGGCTCGGGGTTGCGGCTTCGGCGACCCGAGTTGTTCGCTGACCGCGGCCAGGATCTTCTCGGCGACCTTCGCGTCCCCCACCGGGAGGAGTACCAGTACACCGTCTCCCACGGCGGGAAGTCCTTCGGCAGCTGACGCCAGGAGCACCATGTGGAGGATCGCGTCCACGATGAACGGGCGCTGGTGCTTCTCCGGACGCCCACCGGTCTTCGCCGGCGGCAACAGCGGCTCGACCAGGCCCCACTGCTGGCCGGGCAGGTCGGACGGGCACCTGGCGCGATGACTTGCGTCGCGCCATCGGTCCACCGTGGACCGGACCGGCGTCGTGATTACGCAGACACGCCGATCCATGTCAACACGCTCTCAGATCTTCGGGAGCCGATGTGAGGGCAGTGAGCCCTTTCCACTTGGCGTCAGCCAGCGAGGATGAGTACCTGCACAGCGTTGACCAGGGCGGTCGTCCGCAGCGGGCAGCAGCGGATCTTCCAGCTTTGAGCACGGCGTTGGCTCGCTCACCGGGCCCGCGTTGGGCGGCGTGGGCGGCATTGACGGCACGTTGGGCAGGTGACAGCCGCCGGGCTCGTCACGGTCGAAGCCACTGGTAGCTCCAGGTCATCGCCGACACGCAGCGATTCGAGCCGGTCGGGCCCGCAACACCTCGTCAGTCAGGCACCCTTGGGTCGTCGTGTGCCATTCGCGCACCGGCCGACCCGGACGGCCTCCGGACGGCCCCGGACAGGTGGGGATTGGCTGTCGGGGGGTCGGGGGCGCGTCGGGGGCGTCAGCACGACCTGGTAGAACTCGCGCCGGGGTTGGCGACGGGAGTAGAGCGGTGGCGGTGAGCGAGAGGGACGTAGCGATCGTGGTGGCGTTCAACGAGGCCATTAACGCTCGGGATCTCGTGGGGCTCGGCCAGCTCATGCATGAACAGCACCGGTTCATCGACTCGGCGGGTGCCACGGTCGAGGGGAAGATCGCCTGTATCGAGGCGTGGCGTGGGTTCTTCGACGCTTTCCCCGATTACCGCAACGTCTTCGACGACGTTCACGGCGATGCCAGAGGCGCCGTGGAGGTGCGTGGTCGCTCGGAGTGCTCCACACCCGCTCTTGATGGGCCTGCCCGTTGGCGTGCGCTGGTTCAGGACGGGCTTGTCATCCAGTGGCAGGTCAGCGGAGTCGGCGATCACGGTGTCGAGGCATGAAGGCTGTCTGACCGTCCTGGGTGATCCGCGACGCGCAGGCACGCCTGGTCATGTCCCCGCGGGCCCGGAAGCCGGCACCACGATCGCCGCGGCTGACCCGGGCAGTCGCGCACGCTCGCTTGTGTACGGCAGATCGATGCCGTCGAAACGGCCGTCGCCGGGCGACCGGACGTCGTCGTGTACTGGTACGACGCCGGGCACGCCTTCTCCAACTGGGACGCGCCGAGCATGTACAACGAGGCAGCCGCGCGCATCGCCTGGGACCACACGATCGCGTTCCTCGACGGGCGCTTGCGATCCTGATCAGTGAGCCCGTCCAACCTGATCAAGGTAGGCGGGTCTGGGCGTGAGTGAAGCTCCTGGTAGACGAGTGATTGCCTAGATCAACTCGTCCAAACCAGGAGCTTCGGGTGCCTTCCTACCCCTCCGGGATGACCGTGTCCAACCGCGCGCTGATCACGCTGACCGACGCGCTCCGCCGCAGCCGCAACGACCTGCGCACCCGCTGGCGGCGACTCTCGGTCGGACGCCAGGCCCTGCTCGTGCTGGCCCACCTGCGCAAGGGCGAGACCTACACCGATCTCGCGATCGGCTTCGAGGTCGGCACGACCACGGTGTTCCGCTACATCCGCGAGGCCATCGACGCTCTCGCCGCGCTGGCACCCACCCTCGCCCAAGCGATCGAGATCGCCGTTCGGAAGGCGTTCGTCATCCTCGACGGAACCCTGCTGCGTATCGACCGGGTAGGGACGGCCGGCGGCCGCGACCGGCCCTTCTACTCGGGCAAGTGGAAGTGCCACGGCATGAACGTCCAGGTCCTGGCCGACCCAGCCGGGCGACTGATCTGGGCCTCGCCCGCCTTGCCCGGCGCTCGACACGACATGGGCGCAGCCTGCGAGCACGGCATCATCGACGCCCTGGCTGCGGCTGAGGTGCAGGTCGTGGCCGACACCGGCTACCAGGGCGCCCCAGCGAGCTTCCACCTGCCACAGCGACGCCGCCGCGCCGCCCCGGACACCGGGCAGCGCCGGCGCCTGTCGCGCAACCAGCGGGCAGTCAACGCCGCCCACGCCGCCAAGCGCGGGCCGGGTGAACGGGCCAACGCGGTGTTCAAGAGCTGGAAGATTCTGCGCAAGATCCGCTGCTGCCCGCTCCGCACCACCGTCCTCGTGAAGGCGGTGCAGGTCCTCATCCTCGCTGGCTGACGCCAAGTGGAAAGGGCTCAGTGAACATGGGCGGTGGCCACCCGCACTCTCGCATCAGGTCGACGCCTCTCCGATTCAGTGCTGATTGCCGCCGACACTCCTGGAGGCGATGAAACGCTCGACCGACTATTGCACGGTGCGGGATCCAGCAGTAGAATCGAACTCATGTTCGAGCAGTTGATGGTCGAGGACGCAGCCCCTCTCGGGCCGCGCATCGACGGGCGCTCGAATGGCGATTCCTTGCCGCCGGATCCGATGTCGGCCGCCGAGTTCGAGGCCCGGTTCGAGGCGATGATCGCCCGTTATGAATCCGGCGAACTCGTCCCGCCCGACCCGGACCGGTACTGCGACTGGGGTCCCGGCGACCCGAGCCTGATCGACATTCCCGCTGAACCATGGTCCCCGGCGGGGGTGGCTCCCGGTGGTGGGTTGGCGGTCGATCTCGACCTGGAGACCTCCGACCCCGCCCTGCTCGACGACACCCAACTCGTTGACGCGATCGCGGCGTTCGACCGGGTCGCGGCCTGGGCCGCCGCCCGGCAGTCCCGGTTGTTGGCGGAGTTCGCCCGCCGCCGCCCCGATGACTCCGCCGCCGCACAGAGGGGCACCGCGCCGGAGATGAGCCCGTACGCGGCTGATGAGATCGGGTTGGCGTTGCGGGTGGCCCGGGGAACCGCGTCGGTCCGGCTCTGTCAGGCGGTCCGGCTCACCGAGGTGTTGGCGGAGACGTTGCGGGCCTGGCAGGACGGGCGCCTCGACGCCACCAAGGTCCGTGCCATCGTCGATGCCACCGACCACCTCGACCCGGCCAGGGTGACTGCGGTGCAGGACCGGGTGCTGCCCCGCGCGAGTGGTCAGACCGCCGGGCAGCTCCGCGCCGCCCTCGCACGAGCGGTGATTGCCGTGGATGCCGCCGGCGCGGCGGAGCGCCATCAGGTGGCGCGGCGGGAGCGGCGGGTCGCGGTCAACCCCGACCGCGACGGCATGGCCTCACTCAACGCGATCCTCGCCGCCCCCGACGCCCTCTCAGCCTACGAATGGCTCACCCGCCTCGCCCGCGGCATGGGCGCCGACGACCCCCGCGGGATGAACGCCCGCCGCGCCGACCTCCTCACCGCCCTGCTGACCGGACGGCTCACCGTCGCCGCCCCCGACGCGGCCCCCGGGGTGGCGGCGGAGGGCGAGCAGATCACCGACCCCGCCGCCGGTCCGAACAACACCTCGGCCGGCGGCCCGGGCGATCACTCGGAGAGCAGCCCCGCCCACGACCCGGTGACCAGCCCGGTCATCGATCCCAGCGGCCGCGGGGTCGCCAGCCCGGTCAGCGGCCCGGTCAGCGGCCCGGTCAGCGGCCCGGTCAGCGGCCCGGTCAGCGTCCCGGTCAGCGGCACGTTCGCCAGCCCGGTCGGCGGAGCGGCCACCAACCAGGACCGCAGACCGGCCGTGACCTCAGCAGGTGCAACGGCCGATGACACAGCGCCCCCGCCGGGCCCGGCCGGCGGTGCCACCCCACCCGACGCCCCCACCAGCAGCCCAACCGCGCACAGGCCGAGCCGGGTCGGATCCCGATGCCCCAACCGGTCAACCCCGGCAAGCCGCTGATCCAGGTCATCGTCCCGTTCACCACCCTCCCGGCGAAGCCGACCACCCCGGCGACCTCATCGGCTACGGACCCATCCCCGCCGACCTCGCCCGCCACATCGCCACCGACGCCATCTGGAAACGCCTGGTCACCGACCCCCTCACCGGCGCACTCCTCGACCACGGCCGCACCACCTACCGACCACCCGCAGCGCTGGCCGACTTCGTCCGCGCCCGCGACGTCACCTGCCGCCATCCGATCTGCCGGCGCCGCGCGATCGACTCCGAGCTGGACCACGCCATCGCCTATGCCGACGGCGGTGACACCTGCGAAGCGAACCTGCACGGGTCCTGCACCGGGCACCACCACCTCAAACACGACGCCCCCGGCTGGACGGTCACCCAGCACCCCGACGCCCGGATCACCTGGACCACCCCGACCGGGCACAGCTACACCAGCGACCCCTACGACTACCGCTACGACGACCCGATCGACCGGAACCTCCGTAGCCGCATCCAGCCACCGGCCCCATCTGCCGCCGCAACTACACCGGTCAACGACGATCGCCCACCGTTCTGATCAGCGACGGGCCTGAGAACAACGAAGCCGGCGCGGGCGGTGGCTACGCGCAAGCCCCACTCCGGCTCCGCACGTCAGAGCCTTTGCCGTGTGGCAAGCCGCGCTCGCAGGCCGCGTCGTAGACGTAGACGCTCCGCGCCCCGTGGAAAGTGACCTCGCGGAGGGGTGTCAGGCCCACGCACCCCGGCGTAGTGGGACCGCCCCGTTCGCTGGCAAGGTCATGATCGGCGACCTGGCCGCCAACCACGGCTTCCGCCGCCGCTTCCGGTCGTGAAAGCCGCTTCCGTCGCCTACTCGGCCCGGTCGGGCAGTGCGGCCCGGGCAGTCCGGCCGGGCAGTCCGGTCAGGCAGTCCGAGTTCGTCGGCGCCACGGGGAACGGCGATCGAGTCCCGTCCCGGAAGGCCGATCTTGACCGCCAGACACCATGAGCCGTCCGTGGGCTCCTGCTGGGGAACGCGGGCTGGTCCTGCGTCAGGCCGGCGGTCCCTCACCGGTCTCGGCGTCCACCGCGAACACCGCGTTGCTCAGGCTGCCCACGTGAACCAGCCCGTCGGCGACGACCGGCGAGGAGTCGTCGAGCGGGCCGGGGGTCTCGTAGCGCCACCGCCCGACCCCGGTCGCCCGGTCTACAGCGTGCAAGGAGCGGTCCTGGCTCCCGGTGTAGACCACGTCGCCCACCACCGCCGGGGTGGACCGGATTCCGCCCGCCCAGCACAGCAGGACCGTGCGCCGGGAATGCCCGCCGACCAGCAGCCGCACCAGGCACAGCAGCGCCACCGCGGCGAAGACGTCAACATGGCGTACATCCGGCCCTGCTGGGCGTACCAGACGTGCAGCGGCGAGACCGCCTGCAGGCCG
>JASLAP010000261.1 GCA_030147065.1 Pseudonocardia sp.
CGTTGATCATCCCTGCTGACAGCGCATCGATGACTTGGTCGCCCTGTCGCACCATGTCGTCGTACAACTCGGCGACCTCGTCGTAGTCTCGGCGGGTCCGATCCAACGCTTCGTTCTCACTCACCCGCCGGACTCTAGGGAGCACGTCGGACGTAGGAGTGTCGGACACTCCAACCGCGAAGGCGACGCGATCGATCCGTCCGCCCAGGACGGTGGGCACCACCTTTACCACCGCCCCCCACCAACTGCCCACGACGGCCGCAGCGCTGGCACATCCACTCCCGGGCCGCACGCCACGCCGCACAACCGCTGGCCAGCCGCCTCACCAGGTTGGCAAAGGCTGACTGAGGGACGAACTGAGTGACGACGACCTTGGACAACCCCGCTCGCCAGTGGACTGTGACGGACAACTGAAGCCCGCTGAGCTGCGAAGATACCCAGGTAGCGGGGACGGCTGCGTTGCTTCGGGACGAAGTGGTCGCGGACCGACGGTAGAGCCGATACGCCCTGGGTCGACCGGCGGGACCGTTGCTTCGGTTGACCACGGTTTGACCACGCCGCCGCCTACTCAGCGGCCACCTCCAGCCACCGATCCACCCACCGCACTCGCGACGCTCGTCGTACTCCGAGGCCAGGTGGGAGGCACCAATGCTCGTTGGGCTGTTGAACGGCGCCCGTCACCGCCGCGAGCTGCGCCCTGAAGCAGGCCGACCCGAGCCGGCGGCACGCCATCGGTGCCTCACCGGGAGCTGGCGATGAGCGACCCGATACAGACCGGGGTGCCCGGCTGGCGGCTCTACCGGGTCCCGGAGGCCATGCAGCTGCTGTCGATGAGCCGCACGGTGATCTACGAGCAGATCCGATCCGGCCGGCTCAGGTCCGTCACCCAGGGCCGAACCCGCCTCATCCCCGCCGACGCGATCGCCGACTACGTCGCCATGCTGGTCCGCGAGGCCACCGACGATGCCGGCACGACGTAGCCGTGGCGACGGCGGCCTGCACTGGGACGAGACCCGACAACGCTGGATCGCCACCGTCACCGTCGGATACGCGCCCTCGGGCAAACGCATCGTCAAGCGGGCCAGCGGCCCCACCAAGACCGAGGCCCGCGCCAGACTCCGCGAACTCGTCCGCGACCACGAAGACGGCCTCACCGCCACCGCCCGCCGCGGCTACACCGTCACCGACGCCGTCACCGACTGGCTCGAACACGGCCTCAGCGCCCGCGACCCGAACACCATCGCCGCCCGCCGCAGCCTCGCCAAGCACCACGTCATCCCCGCCCTCGGCGCCCGCAAGCTCACCGAGCTCTCCGCCGAAGACGTCGACCGGTGGCTCGCCGAGAGGGCCCGCACCCTCAGCACCCGAACCCTGCAGGACATCAAATCGATCCTGAGCCGCTCCATCACCCGCGCCCAAGCCCGAGACAAGGTCAAACGCAACGTCGTGCTGCTCTGCGAAACCCCGACCGGGCAGATCGGCCGCCCCTCCAAGGCACTGAACCTGCGACAGGCCGAGGCGCTGGTCGAGCACGCGGCCGGTTCGACCATGGGCGCCTACGTCCTGCTGTCGCTGCTCACCGGAGCCCGCACCGAGGAGCTCCGCGCGCTGACCTGGAGCCACGTCAACCTGGCCGGCAGCCCACACGCCGACCCACCGGTCCTGCCACACATGATGGTCTGGCGCTCGGTCCGCGCCGGCGGCGACACTAAAACCCGCACCTCCCGACGCACCCTCGCCCTCCCCCAGCGCTGCGTCGAAGCCCTGCGCGAGCACCAGACCCGCCAAGCAGCGGCCAGGGACCGGGCCGGCAACCGCTGGATCGACAACGACCTCGTCTTCACCACCTCGGTCGGCACCGCACTGGACTCGGCCAACGTCCGCCGCGGCTTCCGCCGCATCGCCACTGCCGCCGGACTCACCGCCAAGGACTGGACCCCGCGCGAGCTGCGCCACAGCTTCGTGTCCCTGCTCTCCGACGAAGGCGTCCCCGTCGAGCAGATCGCCCGCCTCGTCGGGCACGCCGGCGGCTCCACGGTCACCGAAACCGTCTACCGCAAGCAGCTCCGCCCGGTCATCGACGACGGTGCCACCGTCATGGACCGAGTCTTCGGCGCACGCCGCGCCGCCCGGCCGCCGGCGAACCCGCAGGAGCGCGGGCCCCAGCTCGGCTGATCCGCGCCTGGCCCGACCGGCCACCCACGCCCGCCAGCGTCTCCGTACGGCCTCCGCGGCTGGCTCACTGGCCGGGCAACGACCGGGCGTCTGACGCAGACCCTGGACGTCCCCGATACGGGCTCCCAGGGAGCCACGTGCGAGCACGTCCACCGACGTCCCGTACCGGCCGCGCCCGTAGTCACTCACTTAGTCACTCAGCCCGCTCGACACAGAGAAACGGCCTGGTCCGAAGCTCCTCTCGGAGCCTCTGACCAGGCCGTTCGCTGTGGGCGATACTGGGATCGAACCAGTGACCTCTTCGGTGTGAACGAAGCGCTCTCCCCCTGAGCTAATCGCCCGCTGCGCTGAGAACCCTACAACACGCCCCCCGCGGCCTGTGCACCCAGCCCCGCCCTCACGTCGCCACCTCCCCGACCGCGACCACCTCGCTCGGTGCCGCCGGGGCGACCCGTCCGGGCTCTATGGAGATGGCGTACTGACCGAACTCCTCGTCCTCGTCGGCCGGGCCCACCGTGCGGACGCCGGGGTCGGCGGCCGGTACGTCGAAGGTGCCGAGGGCGCGGGGGTCTCCGCTCTCGGGTAGCCCCCACAGCACGTAGGTGTCGCGGTCGGCCTCGTTGACCGGCAGGCCCAGGGTGAAGACCTCCCGGCGACCGTCGTCGACGAGCACCGCTGCGACGGCGTCGCCGTCCTGAGCCAATAGAGCGTAACGAGTGCCGGGTTGCGCGATCTGGTCGAACAGTCGGGAAAGGCTCTGCGCCTGCGCAACCTCCGCGTCACGCTGTTGTTGCAATTGGGCCGTTCGAGTGGCGAGGCCGCCGATCGCGATCACACCGAGCAACACCACCGCGGCGGCGACCAGGCGACGGGTGCGGCGAGGTCGCCGGGATTCGCGGGGCGGGCGAGTCGGGGCAGGGCCGGTAGTGGTCGGGCGGTCGTGGCGCGGCGCGGCCGGCTCGTCAGAGGACCTGGCGGGCGGTTCGTCCGAGGGCTCCTCGTCGCCCTTCTGCGGCTCCGGGACGGCCGTCTGCCGGCCCTGCGGGGTCTGAGCCACAGCCGACATCAACGAGGCCCGCAGGGACGGTGGCGGCTCGAGCTGCTCGACGGCCGCACCCAGGCCGGCCAGTACTTCGTCCGCATCCGCGACGACGGCGCGGCAGTACGCGCACCGCGGCAGGTGCCCGCGGAACTCCTGCTCGTCATCGGGCTCCAGGGCGTGCAGCGCCCAGGCCACCGCCTGCTCCTGGTAGCCGCAGGGATCGTTCTGCGAGCCGGTCACCGCGCACCTCCCGGCTGGTCGGCGGGATCGCCGAAGAGGGGTCCGAGCACGCTGCGGAGCCGCTGCACGCCGGTGAACATCCGGGACTTCACCGTGCCCACCGGCACTCCGGTCAGTGCGGCCACCTCTCTCTGGGTGTATCCGCCGTAGTAGGCCAGCGCCAGTGCTTGCCGCTGTTCGGCGGGCAGCCGATCAAGGGCGGCGCGCACCTGGCCGGCCACGACCGCGCCCAGCGCGGCCTGGTCGGCACCGGGGCCGGGTGGGGCCGAGCGCTCCTCGCCGTCCTCGGCCGCCGGGACGGTCCGGCGGCGGATCGCGCTCTCCCGCCGCACGGCGTCCACCGATTTGTGGTGCACCAGGGTGAGCAGCCAGGTCACGAAGGTGCCCCGGGTCGGATCGAAGCGGCGCGGGTCGCGCCAGAAGGCCAGGAAGACCTCCTGCACGACGTCCTCGGCCAGTCCCTCGTCGGCGCAGATGCGGCGCGCGAGCGAGTAGGCGGGGCGGCCGTAGCGGTCGTAGAGCTCGCCCAGCGCCTGCTGGTCACCGTCGGTGACCTTCTGGACCAGCTTCTCGTCCACCGGATCGTGCGTCCGGCCGGCCCGCGCCCGCGCTGCCGCCCGGTCAGGCCGACCGGGTGGACCGGGTGGACCTGCAGCATCGGCGACATCGGCCACCAGCGGGATCCTCACGTCTCGTGTTCGCTGCCGCGCAGCGTACGGTTCAGCCTAGTCCGGCACGTTCTACGGGCGGTGACCGCCCGGAGCAGAGAGCGACCCACTACCCCGACCGAGTGACATCAAGGGGTCAACCGGGGGGTCCTTGTGCCGTCACCCGTCACATAATCGCGACGCCGTCGTTTCTCTGCATGACGAACCACGCGGGACCCCATGAAAGAGGACGTACGATGCGCGACGAGCACACGGTCATCTGCTCACCGGCGGTGTTCGAACTGATCGCCCCCGATGCGCCTGTCGTGCCCGTCAAGGTCGATCTGACCTACAGCAGTCGGGACCCCTACGCGGTGCAGGCATCTTTCCGCACCGGGAACGGCACCGCGGTCGACTGGGTGTTCGCCCGCGACCTGCTGCACGACGGGCTGATCGCTCCGGCCGGGACGGGGGACGTCCGGGTCCAGCCGATGCCCGAGGACCCCAGCCGGGTGCAGCTGGAGCTCTCCTCCCCCTCCGGGCACGCGGTGTTCACCACCTGCGCGCAGACGCTGGGCGACTTCCTGCACCGCACCTTCGAGGCCGTCCGCCCGGACACGGAGTACTCCTGGCTCGACTTCGATCTGGCGCTGTCGGACCTGCTGAACGATCCCGCCCGGGACTGAGCGCAGGTGGAGGGCCTGAGCGCGACGACCCGGGGGGTGGTGTGGAGCCGCCGCCGGGGCTGCGCTAAGGTTCTTCCATCACCGCAGCGGCAACGCTGCACTTGCGGACGTAGCGCAGCTGGTAGCGCATCACCTTGCCAAGGTGAGGGTCGCGGGTTCGAATCCCGTCGTCCGCTCGGAGATACCTCGGGTCCCGTCCGACCGTTCGGTCACGACACACACGGTGGCTCGCGGCGAGCGAGGCCGCTCCGGGGACTTCGTCGGTGGAGTGGCCGAGTGGCTTAGGCAAGGGCCTGCAAAGCCCTGTACACGGGTTCGATTCCCGTCTCCACCTCGGGTGATTAGCTCAGTGGGAGAGCGCTTCCTTGACACGGAAGAGGTCACTGGTTCAATCCCAGTATCGCCCACCAGCTGAACGGCCTGGTCAGCGGCTCCTACTGGAGCTGAGGGCCAGGCCGTTCGGTCGTTGCGGGCCGGTCGGTGTGACCAACTGAGTCATCGTTCGGCCTGGCGGCCGGTCCGTTCGGGGCTGAAAATCTGGTGCTGGCGGCCCGTTGACGCCGCGTCACTCTGATCTTCGAGGTCGTAACTGAGTCGGGCGCTGAGGGCTGCGCTGTGGGTCCTTCACTGTGCTGCGAGCACGCGGATTAGCGTCGATCGATCAAGCCGGCTCTCACGGGCCGCTCCCACCGGGCCCGCACCCTGCGGGCCCGTCCGCGGTGGAGGGAGCCGTGCATGCAACGCGCCGACGACAACGAGGAGATCATCGAACGGGTCGCCGCCATCGACATCGGGAAGGCCGAGCTCGTGGCCTGTCTGCGCGTCCCGGACCCGCAGCGGCCGGGCCGCCGCCTGCAGGAGATCATCCACACCGCCACGCTGACCCCGCGGCTGCTCGGACTGGCCGACCGACTCCACGAGGCGGGCGTGACCCGGGTCGTGATGGAGGCCACCTCGGACTACTGGAAGCCGGTGTTCTACCTGCTCGAGACCCGCGGGTTCGACCCGTGGCTGGTCAACGCCCGCGACGTCAAGCACCTGCCTGGACGTCCGAAGACCGACCGGCTCGACGCGGTCTGGCTGGCCAAGGTCGCCGAGCGGCAGATGCTTCGTCCCAGCTTCGTCCCGCCTGCGCCGATCCGGCTGCTGCGGGATCTGACCCGTTACCGGGCCAACCTGGTCGCGGTGCGCACCGCGGAGAAGAACCGGGTCGCGAAGCTCCTCGAGGACGCCCAGATCAAGCTGTCCTCGGTGGTCTCGGACATCTTCGGGGTGTCCGGCCGGGAGATGCTCGCCGCCCTGCTGGCCGGACAACGCCAGCCGGCGGTGCTCGCACAGCCGGCCCGGACCCGGATGCGGGCCAAGATCCCCTTGCTGGAGGAGGCGTTCGTCGGGCGGTTCACCGATCATCACGCGTTCCTGCTGCACACCATGCTGGCCCGGATCGACCAGACCACCGCCGACATCACCGCCCTCGAAGCCCGGATCGAGCAGTTGACCGCCCCGTTCGCCGAGGTCGTGGCCCGACTCGATGAGATCACCGGGCTCGGCGTTAACGGTGCCCGCACCGTCATCGCCGAGATCGGAATGGACATGTCCCGCTTGCCCACCGCGGCGCACCTGTCCTCCTGGGCCCGGTTCGCGCCCGGGGTCAACGAATCAGCCGGGAAGAAGAAGGGTCGCGGCGCCACCGGGCGCGGCAACCCCTACCTCGCCCAGGTCCTCGGCGAGGCCGCTGTCACCGCCGGGCGCACCAACACCTTCCTCGGCGACCGCTACCGCCGCCTGGCCCGCCGCCGCGGATCAGCCCGCGCGATCGTCGCGGTCGGACGCTCCATCCTGGTCATCATCTGGCACCTGCTCTCCGACCACGACGCCCACTACCAGGACCTCGGCTCGGACTACGTGCGCCGACGGATCGACCCCCAGCACCGCACCCGCAACCACGTCCGACAACTCGAAGCACTCGGCTACGCCGTCACCCTCACCCCCGGCGCCTGACCAGGAACAACACACACCGCCACGGGTTCGACCGCTCCGGTCGCGCCACGATCTCGTTCCCCCGTCCCCGGCTTCATTTTCGGATTAGCGCACCCCGAGCACGAGCACGCCCGCGCCCACCGCGCACAGCACCGCCACCAGGAACGTCGCCGGGGCGAAGCGGGCGGCGAACCCCCGCCCGAACGTGCCGGCCTGCAGCGCGATCAGCTTGACGTCCACCGCGGGCCCGACGACCAGGAACACCAGCCGGGGCAGCAGCGGCAGCATCGACAACGACGCGGCCACGAAGGCGTCGGCCTCGCTGCACAGCGCGAGCAGCACCGCGAGCACCGCCAGCACCACGATCGCCAGGATGAGCTGCCCGGCCAACGCGTCCAGCCACGACGGCGGCACCAGCACCGACAGCACAGCGGCCACGAAGGCGCCACCGACGAGGAACCCGCCGGCGGAGACCAGGTCGTGCCGCGCGGTCTCGGCCAGCACCGCCCACCTCCCCGCACCCACCGGGGCATCGACCCCGCGCCGGGCCCGGGCCGCGATCCACTCCACCCGCCCGACCCGCTGCCACAGCCATCCCATCGCGCACGCCGTCGCCAGCGAACCGAGCAACCGGGCCACCGCCATCCCGGGCTCGTCCGGGAACGCCACCGCGGTCGCCACCAGCACCACCGGGTTGACCGCGGGCGCGGCGAGCAGGAACGTCAGCGCGACCGCGTCCGGCACACCCTGTCCGATCAGCCGCCGGGCCACCGGCACCGAGGCGCACTCGCACCCCGGCAGGACCATCCCGGCCACCCCGGCGACCGGTACCGCCCGGGCAGGTCAGTCCGGCAGCAGCCGGCGCAGCACCGCCGGCGAGACGAACGCCGCGATCATCCCGGACAGCAGCACCCCCAGAACCAGGAACGGCAGCGCCTGCACGCACACCGCCACGAACACCGTCGCCGCGGTGCGCACCACCGGCGCCAGCACCGCCTGCTCCAGCCACGGCCGGACCAGGATCGCGGCCACCAGCACCGCGCAGAACACGTGCAGCGACGTGACGCGGCCGCGGCTCGCCAGAACGGTCATGGACGCGGATCGTGCCAAACCGCGCTCCCCCGGCGGGCTCGAACCGGAAGATCGGCGCGCCCTGGCCGTTCGCCGCGCGCTGCTGTGGAACGCCCGCAAGCCGATCAGCGACCGGCCGTCTCCAGCAGGCCCTCGACCACGATGGCCAGGTTGTCGGCGTAGCGCTCCGGCACCCCGTCCGGCTCGAGCTCGTGGAGTGCGGCGTGCAGCTGCGGGAAGTGCTGCGGGTCGCTCTCGCGGACCATCCGCTTGTTCCACGCGTCGACGCGGTCGTGGTGGGTGGTGAGCAGCTCGCCGTAGGTGAACTGCCACAGCAGGGCGTGCGCGGCCATGGCCCGGCGCCCGTCGAGCCCGGCCCGGACGAACGCCGCGACGAGCCGCTCGACGAGCGGCAGGATGAGCGGGCTGGCCAGGCCGTCGACGACGAGCACGGTCACGACCCAGGCGTCGGCGGCCATCACTCGGTGCGCGGCGAGCATCAGCGCAGTGATCTCCACGCGCGGGTCGTCGACCGGCGCGGGCAGCTCGATGCGGGCGGCGACGTCGTCGAGCATGGCCAGCAGTAGGGCCTGCCGGTCGGCGACGTGGCGGTACAGCGACATCGGAGCGTGGCCCAGCCCTTCGGCGACCCGCCGCATGGTCAGCGCGTGGATGCCCTCGGTGCGGGCGACGCCGATCGCAACCGTGACGATGTCGCCGCGGTCGAGCCTGCCATAACCGCGGCGCGGGCCTTGCGGTCGCGCACCCATCGACGGTGATTCAACCCGCCGGGCCGGGCGGGTTGCCGACCGGCACGTCGGGGGCGGTCGCGATCCCCCGGCTGAGCCCGGCCACCGCCGCGCCGAGCAGGCACGACACCACGCCCAGCCACAGGGGTAGCGCCGGGGTGGCCGCGTAGAGCCCCGTGCCCAGCAGGGGGCCGACGACGAAGGTGGCGCCGGTGGTGGCGCCGACCAGGCCCGCGACCGCGCCCTGCTCGGCGGGTCCGACGCGCAGGCTGGCGCCGGCGGTGAAGCCGGGCATGGCCATCCCCAGCCCGAGTGCGATCACCGCCATCCCCGCGGTGATCGACCAGAGCTGTGCGGCCACGGCGAGCCCGGCGAACCCCGCGGCGGCGATCGGTGCGCCGACCCGCAACAGCCGTGCCGGCGCCCATCGCAGCTTCGGCACGACCGCGGCCTGGGTGGCCACGAGCACCAGCCCGGTGACGAAGAACGCGGCGCCGACCGCGACCGCGGTCTCGCGGGCGTCGAGCACCAGCCGGTCCTGCACCAGGAACCCGATGATCACCTGCATCATCCCCAGCGAGAGGTACAGCAGGAACCCGACGGCGAGGAACGGCCGGACCCGCGCGTCCCACGGTGCCAGCGACCGGCCCCGGTGACCGCCACCCCCCGCCGGCGCGGTCGACGGCGGACGGGGCAGCAGGACCGCCACCGCCGCGGCCGCCAGAGCCAGCAGCAGCGGGGCCAGGTAGACCGGCATCAGCAGGTCGGCTACGGCGAGCGCGCCGCCCAGCCCCGGACCGAGGACCAGGGAGACCGCCTGCGCCGCGCCGACCAGCGACACGGCGCGGGTGCGCTCCGCCTCCCCGGTCGTCGTCGACCCCACGTAGGCCAGCGCGGCGACCGGCACCGCGCCGACGCCCACGCCGAACAGCACGGAGCGGGTGAGCAGCATGGCCAGCAGCACCGGCTCCGGCGCGGGCTCGTCGGCCAGTGCCCAGCGGCAGACGAGCGCGAACGCCGCCATGCCGGCCGCGCCCAGCACCAGCCCGGTCAGCAGTACGCGGCGATGGCCCCACCGGTCCACCACCCGCCCCCAGCCCAAGCTGGACGCGGTGAACACCACCGCGGCGGTGGTGATGACGAGGCCGAGCTGGAACTCGGTGAGCCCGACCTCCCGCGACAGCGGGGCCAGCACCGGGCTCAGCAGCTGCTGGGCGGTGTAGACCACCAGGACGGCGCCGAGCAGCAGGGGCAGGACCCGGCCCTTCATCGGGCGCTCACCGGCCACGCAACCGAGCACACCGGGACAGGGGGCGGGTCATGGCCACCTCACGGGTGAGTACATAGTACGCCAGCAGTAAGGGGAACCTAAACTCACTGAGTGCCGGTGTCAACGAGCCCCTCGAGGTGGATCGGCGGCGTCCCCTCGTCACCGCACTGCTACCGTCGCCCCACATGACAATGATAATCGTTTCACTGTAGTGGCCACCGGGCGGGATCGGACCGCCTCCGATCACGGCCCGACCCCGGCCCCGTACCGCGAAGGGTTGACCGCACGATGTCGCGACACTGCCAGCTCACCGGCCGCCGGCCCGGTTTCGGAAAGTCCGTGTCCCACTCCCACCGCCGCACCAACCGGCGCTGGGACCCCAACATCCAGACCCGGCGCTACTGGCTGCCCGGTGAGAACCGCTGGATCCGCCTGAAGCTGTCCGCCAAGGGCATCAAGACCGTCGACAAGCTCGGCGTCGAGGCAGCCGTGGCCCGGATGCGCGCCCACGGGGAGAAGATCTGATGGAGGTACCGGTGGCCACCCCCGTGGGTCGCGTCCCCGTCACCGTGCTGTCCGGCTTCCTGGGCGCCGGCAAGACCACCCTGCTCGACCACGTGCTGGCCAACCGCGACGGCCGCCGGGTCGCGGTGGTCGTCAACGACATGAGCGAGATCAACATCGACGCCGCGCTCGTCGCCGGGCAGGGCCGCCTCGACCGCACCGAGGAGAGGCTGGTCGAGCTCACCAACGGCTGCATCTGCTGCACCCTGCGCGAGGACCTGCTCCAGACCGTCGGCGAACTGGCCCGCGCCGGGCGGTTCGACACGGTGCTCGTCGAGTCCAGCGGCATCTCCGAGCCGATGCCCGTCGCCGCGACGTTCGAGTGGGTCTTCGACGACGGCACCAGCTTGTCCGACCACGCCCGCCTCGACACCATGGTCACCGTCGTCGACGCCGCCGGGTTCCTCACCGAGCTCGTCGAGGGCAATGCCCTGGCCGAGCGCGGCCTGCAGGCCGCCGACACCGACGAGCGGACGATCTCCGACCTGCTGGTCGACCAGGTCGAGTTCGCCGACGTCCTCGTGCTCAACAAGACCGACCTGGTCGACCCCGACCAGCTCGGCACCGTCGAGGCCCTGCTGCGCCGGCTCAACCCCACCGCCCGACTGGTCCGGGCCCGGCGCGGCCGGGTCGACCTCGCCCACGTGCTCGACACCGGCCTGTACGACCCGGTCGCCGCCGCGACGACGCCGGGCTGGGCCGCCGAGCTCGCCGGCAGTCACACGCCGGAGACCGAGGAGTACGGCATCTCCTCGGTGGTCTACCGCGCCGCCCGCCCGTTCCACCCCGCCCGGCTGCTCGCCGCCGTCGAGGACTGGCCGGGCGTGCTGCGCAGCAAGGGCTTCTGCCGGGTCGCACCCGCCCCGACGTCCTCGCCGTCTGGTCCCAGGCCGGGCCCAACCTCACCTTCGAACCCGGCGAGCTGATCACCGACACCGCCCGCCACGGGCAGGGACTCGTCGTCATCGGCACCGGGGTCACCCGCGCCGAGACCCACCGCCGCCTCGACGCCGCCCTGCTCACCGACGCCGAGCTCGCCGCCGGCCCGGACGCCTGGCGGGCCTACCCCGACCCGCTCCCGTCCTGGGACTTCGAGGACCTGCACGACCACGACCTGCACGACCACGTCCACCCGGTGCCGACCCCGTGACCGCGGACTCGCACCTCGGCACCGCCACCGATGACCCCGTCACCGCGGAAGCGGTCTTCGCCCCCCTGGACGCCGTCCTGCTCGCTCCCCTGCTCGGCCGCCTCCGACCCGACCACGCGGTGGCCGACATCGGACCCGGCGCCGGCGGCGCGACCCTGCGCCTGGCCGCGCACGCCGTCCGCGTGCACGCCGTCGACATCGACGCCGACTCCCTCACCGCCCTGCATCGACGCGCCGCCGCCGCCGGGGCCGGGGACCGCGTCCAGCCGCTGCACCACGACCTCGACACCGGCCCGCCGCCGCTGCCCGAACCCGTGGCGCTGGTGTGGGCGAGCGCGTGCGTGCACCACACCCTCGACCACGCCGCCGCCGTGCGCGGGCTGGCCACCCTGCTGGCCCCCGGCGGGGTCCTCGCCCTCGGCGAGGGCGGACTGCCGACCCGGAGCCTGCCGTGGGACGTCGGGATCGGCCGGCCCGGACTGGAGGTCCGCCTCGACGCCGCCCACGACGCCTGGTTCCACCGTTGGCACACCGGCCGCACCGGGGTCGTCCGCGAGCCCCGCGGCTGGCTGGAGCTGCTGCGCGCCGCCGGCCTGCACGAGGTCACCAGCCGCTCGGCGGTGCTCGACCTTCCCGCCCCCCTGGCCGGACCCGCCCGCGAGGTCGCCCTCGCCCTGCTCGCCGCCCGCGTCGACCGCGCCCGCGACCACCTGTCCGCCGACGACGCCGCGGTCTGGCAGCGGCTGCTCGACCCCGACGACACCGTGTTCCTCGGCCACCACCCCGGCCTGTACCTGCTCACCGCCCGCACGCTGCACACCGGAGTCCGCGCATGACCGGTCCGACCCCTCCCGGAACGCCGACGGTGGTCCTGCCGACCGGTCGGTGGCTCTGCCGGGGTGGTGCCCTGCCGCGAGGATGACGAGGGGCTCCCTACCTGCACCTACACCGGGACCGGCAGCGGCGAACCCGGCGGCCCGGGACCGTGCGGTTGCGGATGCGCTTGCCCGGCACCACGATCGAGATCGCCGAGCGGGCCGGACCGCACCCGGGCGCCACCCGGCCATGCTGGGACCGCTGACCGCCACCGGGACCTCACCACCGAGTCCCCGGCGAACGGCACCGCACGCCCCGCCACCTCCGCGCCCCCGACCTGGGCCCGGTGGAGGCCGCAAGACGGTGGACGAGTGCAGGCGGGCGAGATCGCCAAGCCGGAAGTCCACGACGAGTGGCTCACCGTCGAGGGCGGTCCGACCGGATCGGTCGAGGTCCGGATCGTCAGGCCGGTCGATGCCGTCGACGTGGTGCCAGTGATCCTCTACCTGCACGGCGCCGGGTGGGTCTTCGGCAACGCGCACACCCACGACCGCCTGGTGCGCGAGCTCGCCGTCGGCACCGGCGCCACCGCCGCCTCGACCCCACCCGGATCGCCGTCGCCGGCGACTCGGCCGGCGGCAACATGGCGGCCGCGCTGCCGCTGATGGCCAAGGAGCGCGGCGACGTCCCGATCGTCCAGCAGGTGCTGTTCTACCCGGTGACGGACGCGGCGTTCGACACCGCCTCCTACGAGCAGTTCGCCACGGGGTACTTCAGCCGCAACCAGTCTCCGAGCTTCGGCCCAGGCCGGCACCAGCAGACCGCAGCGGGTTCGGGCATCACGCCGATGCCTCGGTCGCGGCGAGGGTCCTGCTACGGGTGGTGGGGCTTGTTCCACGGAGTCCGCTGTCCGCACTGCGATGAGCCGCGGCACCGCGGTTCCGGTGCCGCGGTCGGTCACCGGCCGGTCAGTGGTCGCGCAGGGCTTTGACGAGGTCCTTCTTGGACATCTTCGACCGGCCCTTGATCCCGACCTTCTTGGCCCGGTCGAGCAGCTCGTTCTTCTTCATGTCGTCGTACTTCGACGACTTGCCGCCCTTGCTCGCGACCTTCTTGCGGCCCTGCCCGGCCGCCGCGTTCGCCACCCGGGCCGCCTTCTCGTTCGACGCGCCGCTCTCGCGCACCTCCTTGTAAGTCTTCTTGTCCTTGACGCTCGATCCCGCCACGGCGACCTCCTCGTGTCGATCTACCCCGGGAGTTGCCGGGGCGGCGGGCGGTGAAACCCCGGGGAGCGGTGCAGGCGCGGACACCGCACCTGCGCCGGGCACGCCGGCACCGGGCCGCACGGGGATCGTCCGGCCGGATCACGCGGTCGATCGGCCCAACCGGGGAGGGTTGCCCCGCGTCGACGATCCACCGAGAGGAACCGATGCTCTTCCGCGAGGTGTTCCAGCAGGTCTTCACGTTGCAGACGCTGATCGCCGCCGGCGCGTTCGTGCTGGTTGTCGGGGTGCTGGCGGTCGTGATCGTGCGCAACCGGGCACGCCGCCGCGAGCACCTGCCGTTCGCAGCCCGGGAGACAACGCCGCGAGCGGCTGCGCCGCACCGGGGGTCGACCCGCCCGGCCGGAGCCCTCGACCTGACCCGGCCCGCTCGCCCGGCCGGCCGGCCTGGGAGCCGGTCACAGGTCCGGGTTGGCCCGCATCTCCCAGAACGCCGGTCCGACCGGCTCGGCGACGTCCCCGGTCGCCACGAAGTAGCCGTCCTCGCCCACCGCGATCGGCAGCTGCGGCAGCGGGCGGGTGGCCGGCCGGGCTGCCGCTCCTGCAGCGCGGCCAGGGTAGCGTCGACCCCTCGGCGCCGCCACAACGACCAGCAGCGGCGCGACCAGCGCGGCGGCGATCCGGGCGGGGTCGGGGCCGGCGGGGTCCACGGGCACGCGGGTGCCCGGGCGCCTCGCGGTCAGTCCGCCTCGGCGCGGGCGTTCACCGGGCTCCGGACCGGGGACCCTGCCGGGGACAGGCCGGTCCCCCGCGGGCGGTGGGACGGCAGGACGACGAGGGGAGACCCCATGACCACCCCAGGCCGAACCGGTCCCGGCGGAACCGGCCCCGAACCCCGCGGCACCCAGGGATCGCGGAGCTCCGGGGATCTGGTGAGCGCCCTGACCGACGATGTGCGGGCGCTGGTGCGCCAGGAGGTGCGCACCGCCCAGGACGAGCTGACCGGCAAGGCGCGGCAGGCCGGGAAGGGCGCGGCGCTGCTCGGCGGGGCCGCGGTCCTCGGCGCGCTGGCCGTGGGCAGCTCGGCCGCGGTGCTCACCCGCACCCTGGAGAAGTTCCTGCCGCGGGCGACCGCGGCGCTGTTCACCACCGCCCTCTACGGCGGCGGCGCGGTCGTGCTGGCCGGCGCCGGGATCGAGGAGCTGCGCCGCACCCTGCCGCTCGTACCCGAGCGGGCCGTCGACGGGCTGCGCGAGGACGTCCAGGCGGCGCGGGCCGCGGCCGGGACCGACCCGATCGAGTGAGGCACCCGGCGTACGGGGACGGCGGGCGGCTCGCCCCGCTGCGCGGGGCACCGCTCGCCGGGCGCTGGGCCGGCCTACGACTCGCCCCGGCTGGTGGGGTGCTGCGCCGATCCCCGGATCGACCGTCGTCCTCGCGGTCGTCCCCACCGTCGTCCCCACCGGGCCGCTCCTCGTGGCTCTCCAGCACCGGTGAGCGGGCCAGGACCAGGACCCCGGCCACGAGCAGCCCACCGCCGGCCGCGGCGCCGAGCAGGCCGAGCCCGCCGGCCACCCCCTCGTCGAACACGACCACGCCCCAGGTGACCGCCACCAGCGGGTTGGTCAGCGTGATGCCGGGCTCGACGGCCACCAGCCGCCCCGCGGCCAGCGCGTTCTGCAGCAGGTAGAACGACCCGAGGCCGGTCGCCAGCGACAGCCAGGCCTGCCAGG
>JASLAP010000273.1 GCA_030147065.1 Pseudonocardia sp.
GTCGCCGACCACGGCGACACCCAGATCCTGCCCTCGGTCGGCGGGCAGCGCCCCCAGGTGACCCTGACCGCCGAACTCACCGACCTGGAGAACCGGGCCCGCGCCGCCTGCCTCGACCTCGGCAGCCACCCCACCCCCACCGCGCTGCGGATGCTGTGCTGCGACGCCACCGTCATCCCGGTCGTCATGAACGGCGCCGGACAACCCCTCGACGTCGGCCGCGCCACCCGCACCATCCCCGACGGACTCCGCCGCGCGGTCACCGCGCGGGACCGCGGCTGCGCCCACCCCGGCTGCGACCGCCCGCCGACCTGGTGCGAAATCCACCACATCCGCGAATGGTCCCGCGGCGGGCAGACCCGCCTGGACAACCTCGTGATGTTGTGCCGGGTCCACCACCGGGAGATCCACTCGACCGGCTGGGTGGTACGGGTAGCGCCGGACGGGCTGCCCGAGTTCCGGCCGCCGGCCTGGCTGGATCCCGACCGGCGACCCCGCCGAGGTTCCCGGGCCCGGTCGCCGCACCGGCCGGGTAGACCGTTCACGCTCCGGCGTGCAGGGCCGACCCGAAGGCCGGTCCCCCGATGATGATCACCACCGCCGAGCGGGCCGGTCGAGGTGTGGGCTGCTGGGTTCGTCACGACCGTGGACTCGACAGGGCCGGGAAGTGGGGTCGGCGCGTTGCTGATGCGGCTCGCGGACCGGGGACTCACGTGATCGGCCGCGCCCTCCAGCCCGGCTTCGGGGCTCTGCCGGCGGTGCGCGTGGTCGAGCCTCGGCCGGAGGCCGCGTGCCGGTGTCAGGGGCGGCGGTGCGGGACGACGACGACGGCCAGCAGCCCCATCCCCACGTGCGCGCCGATCACCGCCCCCACCTCGGACACCAGCAGCCGCGCTGTCCCCGGCAGCCGCTCGCGCAACCGCGCGGCCACCTCCTCGGCCCGGGCCGCCGCGCCGAGGTGGTGCACCGCGAGGTCGACGGGGCCATCGCCGGCGGCCTTGACGGCCAGCTCGACGAGTCGTTGGGCGGCCTTGGCGGTCGTCCTCACCTTCTCCAGCGGCAGGATCCGGCCCTGGGCGACGTGCAGCAGCGGCTTGACCGCGAGGGCCGTGCCGAACAGGGCGGCCGCGGTGCCGATGCGGCCGCCGCGGCGCAGCCGGTCCAGCGTCTCCACGGAGAAGAACATCCGGCAGCGGGCGGCGACGTCCGCCGCGGCGGACTCGACGGCCGCACCGTCGGCGCCGGCGTCGGCCGCGTCGGCGGCGGCCAGCACGGCGAAGCCGAGGCCCATGCCGGTGGCCTGGGAGTCCACGACGTGCACCCGGGCTGCGTCGACCTCTTCAGCGGCCTGGCGGGCGGCGTCCCAGGTGCCCGACAGCTCGCGGGACAGGTGCACCGAGACCACCGCGGTCGCTCCGCCGTCCAGGGCGGCGCGGAAGTGCCCGGCGAACTCGGCCGGGGTGGGTCGGGAGGTCTGCACGGTCAGCGATCTGTCGGCCAGCGCGGCGACCAGTTGCGGGGTGTCGATATCCACGCCCTCCCGGCCGACCCGGGACCCCAGCCGCACCTCCAGCGGTACCACCCGCAGACCGCGGGCCTCGGCCAGGCCGTCGGGGAGGTACGAGGTGGAGTCGGTGACGACGACGACGGGCACGACCCGCAACCCTAGTGCCCCAGCTCACATCCGCAGCGCCGGGCGCAGCAGCTCCGCGCAGGCCCCGCCCACGGCCTTGTGCGCCGCCCAGCCCCAGTGCATGCCGTCCGGGTTGCCGTGCCCGGCCAGGACGTGGTCGGCGACGAGTGCGCGCAGGTCGAGCAGGTCGACACCGACGGCGCCGGCCCAGGCCCGGGTGGCTCGCTCGGCGGCCGGGCGTCCGGCGTGCACCGTCCCGTACACCTCGGCCCGGTGGACCGGCGGCAGGACGGCGACCACCGGGATCCCCGGCCGCAGGGCCAGCACCGCGCGCCGGCACAGCTCCAGGTGCCGGACGGTCTCCCGGGGCGGCAGCGCCACCGGGCCGCCACCGGGCAGGACCCGGGCGAACCCGCGGGCCAGCAAGGGCTGCGCGGCGAGGTACGCGGTCCGGACGGTGCGGCGCAGCCGGGGCGGGCGCAGGACCGGGATCAGCTCGCGCAGGGCGGTGGGCAGCGGCGACGGCAGGGTGTCCATCCCGCCCACCCCCAGCACGAGCGCGTCCACCCGGGGCAGCAGCGCCCAGACCCGCGGGTCGTGGGTGAGCGCGTGCCAGGCGTGCCGGGCGGTCCAGCCGATCCTGGCGACCAGCTCGGCGCGACCGCCCAGCTCGGCCGCGGCCACGTTGGGCCACAGCCCCGGCTCGTCGGCCGGCTCGGCCCGCTGCGGGCCGTGGAAGGCCAGCGAGTCGGCCAGCACCAGCAGTGTCGGGCCGGCCGCCGGGATCACCCCGCCGCGCCGACGTTGTAGCCGGTCAACCTCCAGCGCGGGTGGTCCTCGCGGCGGGCCAGGACGGCCCAGCGGCAGTTGCCCAGCCCGCCGACCGACGGCCAGGCCGGGGTGGGCAGGCCGAGCAGACCGCACACCAGCCCGGCGATCAGGCCGCCGTGCGCCACCAGCACCACGGTGGCCGCGGCCGCGCCGGCCAGTTCGTCGTCGAGTTCCTCGACCACCGGCCGGGACCGGCGCACGACATCCACCCGGGACTCGCCCCCGGGCGGCGCCCACGTCGGGTCGGCCCGCCAGGTCGCGATCGCCCCCGGGTAGTCCCGTTCGATCTCCGGGACGGTGCGGCCCTGCCACTCGCCGAGGTGGGTCTCGCGCAGCCGCGGGTCCAGCGCGACCGGCAACCCGCAGGCCCCGCCGACCAGGTCGGCGGTGTGGCGGGCGCGCTGCAGGTCGGAGCTGATGATCCGTTCCGGGGCCACCTTGGCGATGTCCGGGGCCGCGGCCATCGCCTGGGCGAGCCCGGTGTCGGTCAGCACCGAGTCGAGGTGGCCCTGCATGCGGCCGGCCACGTTGTAGTCGGTCTGGCCGTGGCGCAGCAGCACCAGCATCCGCAGCGTCACCCGGTGCCGTCCTCGATCCGGTCGGCGGGCGCAGCGGCCGAAGGGTCGGGTTCGGCCTCCGGGAACTGCACCCGCGGGCAGTCCTTCCACAGCCGGTCCAGCCCGTAGAACCCGCGCTCCTCGGCGTGCTGGACGTGCACGACGACGTCGACGAAGTCCAGCAGCACCCAGCGGCCCTCCCGGGTGCCCTCGCGCCGGGTCGGCTTGGCCCCGTGCAGGCGCAGCTTCTCCTCGACCTCGTCGACGATGGCCTGCACCTGGCGCTCGTTGGGCGCTGACGCGATCACGAAGCAGTCGGTGATGACGAGCTGCTCGGACACGTCGAGCACGACGATGTCCAGCGCCTTCTTGTCCGAGGCCGCGACGACGGCCACGCGGGCCATGTCGAGGGCCTGGTCGGTGGCCGTCACGGTTCCCCTTTCCCGGTGGACCCGCCGGCCCGCCTTGTCCCGACCAGTGTCCCAGGCCGCGGCGCGGCCCCGCCGCCCGGCACCGGGCGTCCGCGGCAGGTGTACGACCCACCGCCGACGGGGTACTCCTCACCATGGCGCCAGTCGGGCAGACCTGGCCCGGATCCCGCTCCCGGCCGGCTGTGCACACCCCCCGGGCAGCGGGGGACGCCGGCCGACCCTCTGTACCCTCCGTCAGCATGACTGGTCCGCTCGGCGGCGTACCGCAAGCCGAACTGCTCATGACCGTCTCCCGGGAGGACCGGGACGGGTGCGTCGTGCTCGTCGTCCGCGGGGAGGTCGACCTGAGCACCGGCGGACGGCTGGCCGAGGCGGCCGGCGACGCGCTGCAGGCCGCCAACGGTCGCCCGGTGATCCTCGACCTGCTCGCAGTGGAGTTCCTGTCCTCGTCCGGGTTGGGCGTGCTGGTGTCGCTCAACGACGACGCCCGCGCCGCCGGCACGCCGCTGCGGGTGGTCGTCGACCAGACCCGACCGGTGATGCGGCCGATCCGCACGATGGGCCTGGACGACGTGCTGTCCCTGTACAACACGGTGCACGAGGCCGTCGCGGGCTGATCGGGGGTGAGCGTGGCCGAGCCGGTGCAGCAACCGGCCACCCCCGCGGTGATGTCCATGGTGCTCATGGCCGACCCGGTGTCGCTGTCGGTGGTGCGCCAGCGCTTCCGCACCTGGCTGGCCGACCTGTGCTGGCCCGCCGACGAGGTCGACGACATCGTGCTCGCGGTGAGCGAGGCGGTGTCCAACGCGGTCGAGCACGCCGACCCGCCCGGATTCGCCGCCGAGGTCCGGGTGGCCGCGCGCCCGTTCATCGACGCCGGCGGCTGGCGGCGGGTGGTGGTCGGGGTGTCGGACAACCGGCGCTGGTGCCCCACCCCGACCCAGCCCGGCCTGGGCCTGCTGACGATCCACACCTGCATGGACAACGTCCAGATCGACCGCAACCGCGACGTCACGACGCTGCTCATGACCAGCGTGCCGGTGCCGCCGGTCGGTGCGTGAGGCTCAGCCGGCGAGCACCTTGCGCAGCGCGTCGGCGAACTCCCGGGGCTGACCGACGAATCCCCCGTGGTCGCCCGGGAACTCGGCGGGTCCGGTGCCGAGCCGCTGCGCCAGTGCGGTCGACGTGCGGTGGGTGATCAGGCCCCCGGAGTCCGCGCCGATGCCGACCACGACCCGGGTCGACGACGCGGTCAGCGCGGCGATGTCGGGCACGTACCGGGTGGTGCCCTGCAGCTCGTGGCCGAAGAAACGGGCGCTGTCGGCGAGGTCCTGCTCGGCGGAGTCGCCGGGAGGCGCGGCCGGGGCGCCGTCGTCGCCCGGCTCGAAGCCGGCGTTGCCCATGAACTTCGCCCAGGCCGCCCCGATGCCCTCGCGCCGGAACGTCGCCACGATGTCGTCGGTGTGGACCCGCTGCTCGGCGGCGTCGGGCAGCAGTTCCAGCACCGGCGGCTCGTGCGCGACGAGCGTGCGGACCCGCCCGGGGTGCCGGACGACCAGCGCGAGCCCGGTGACCGCGCCACCGCTGCTGCCGAACACGTCGGCGGTGTCCGCGCCCAGCGCGTCCAGCACCGCGACGACGTCGTCGGCACGCAGGTCGGGGGTGGAGTCCTGCTCCGGGTCGTCCACCGGGCTGCGGCCGATGCCGCGGGGGTCGAGGGTGACGACGGTGTGGTCGTCGGCCAGCGCGTCGGCCGTCGGCGCGAAGAACGGCGCGGCCATCGGGGAGCCCAGGAGCACCAGCAGCGGCCCTGATCCGCGGACCTCGTAGTACTGCCGGCCGCCCGGCACGGTGATGGTGTGGGTGGTGGTCATCGGGTGTCCTTCCGTCGTCGCGAGCGCGTCGGGTGACGCCCTCGTCGACTACGACGGACGGGCATGCCCGGGATCGACCGCGACGACGGACGGAGTGCGCGGGCGCCCTCCGGTCGAGGGGACTCCGTCCGACGTGGGATGTCATCGTTGCGCGGAGACCTCGGCGACCCGGCCGGCGAGGAAGGCGCGTTCGGCGTCGTTGCCGGTGAGCGCGATCGCCTGCTCGTAGGCCGCGGCGGCCTGCGCGGTGCGGCCGAGGCGGCGCAGCAGGTCGGCCCGGACGGCCGGCAGGTAGCGGTAGCCGGCCAGTCGACCGTCCCCGGCCAGCGCGTCGACCTCGGCGAGGCCGGCCGCCGGGCCGTGCACCTCCGCGACGGCCACCGCCCGGTTGAGCGCGACCACCGGCGACGGCCAGACCCGCAGCAGGGCGTCGTAGAGGGCGAGGATCTGGGCCCAGTCGGTGTCGGCGTAGGTGGGCGCGGTGGCGTGCAGGGTCGCGATGGCGGCCTGCAGGGCGAACCGGCCGGGCTCACCGCCGCGCAGCGCCCCCACGACCAGCTCGTCGGCCTCGGCCAGCAGCAGCAGGCGGCCGTCCGCGGTGGTCCGGGTGGCCCGCCGGGCGTGGTGGGCCAGCAGCAGCGCGAGCAGCCCGCGGACCTCGCGCTCGTCGGGCATCAACCGTCGCAGCATGCGGGCCAGGTCGAGCGCGCGGCCGGCCAGGTCGTCGCGGGTCAGCGCGGACCCGCTGGGCGCGGTGTGGCCGGTGCTGGACAGCAGGTGGACCGCGGTCAGGACGGCGTCGAGCCGGTCCGGCAGCTGGGCCGCCGGCGGCATCCGGAACGGGATCCGGGCCGCGGTGATCTTCTTCTTGGCCCGGGTGATGCGGGCGGCCATGGTCGCCTCGGCGACCAGGAACGCGGCCGCGACGTCCGGCGTCGCCACCCCGCACACCAGCCGCAGGACGAGCGCCACCTGCGCCTCGACGGCCAGCGCGGGGTGGCAGCACAGGAAGACCAACCGCAGCCGGTCGTCCTGGACCACCGGGTCGGCGGGCAGGTCGGGCTCGACGGCCACCGGTTCGACCAGCAGGTGCAGCTTGGACCGCAGCGTCCCGGCCCGGCGCAGCGCGTCCAGCGCGTTGTGCCGGGCCGCGGTGGTCAGCCAGGCCCCGGGCCGGGTCGGGACGCCGGAGCGCACCCACTCGACCAGGGCGGCGGCGTAGGCGTCCTGCACGCACTCCTCGGCGAGGTCGAGGTCGCGGGTGACGCGCACCGTCGCGGCGAGCACGGCGGCCCACTCGCGGCGGTGCGCGTCGGCGACCGCGTCCTCGACCGCCGTCACGGTTCGAGCAGCGGCCGCACCTCGACCGCGCCGTCCATGATCGGGAGCAGCCGCCCGATGGCGACGGCCTGCTCCAGGTCGGC
>JASLAP010000321.1 GCA_030147065.1 Pseudonocardia sp.
CGGATCTCCGCGGCCGCCGCGGCCGAGCCGTCGTGCAGGACGTCCGGGCCGTCCAGGAAGTCGTCGACCGCCTTGATCAGGGTCGCGGCCAGCCCGTAGTGCATGGCCACCAGGTACTGCCCGAGCAGCTGGCCGAGCCGGCGGATGATCCGCTTGGTGGAGAAGTCGGTGTGCAGGGCCGCGGTGATCAGGCCGTTGCGCATGTTGAAGTAGCGGTGCCACTCGTCCCAGTCCTTCCAGCCGAAGTCGGCGTGCCAGACGCCGGCCCCGGGCAGGGCGACCGTGGGGAACCCGTGCGCGCGGGCGCGGTAGCCGAACTCGATGTCGTCCCACTGGAAGAACAGCGGCAGCGGGTAGCCGATCGCGCCGACGATGCTCGCCGGGATCAGGCAGGACCACCAGCCGTTGTACTCGGTGTCGACCCGGCGCTCCTGGTTGGTCGGCAGCTGGCGCTCGTCGAGCCCGAGCAGGTAGGCCTCCCGGAGCGCGCCGGGCATCGGCATCCCGACCGAGAGCAGCTCGGGGTCGGCGTACTCGGCGGAGATGTGCAGGTGGGCCGGGTGCAGCAGGTTCAGCATCTGCCCGCCGACGATCGTCGGGTGGCTGGTGCTGGCGGCGAACCCGGTGAGCCGGATCAGGATCTCCGGCTCCAGCAGCACGTCGTCGTCCATCAGCAGGACGTCGGCGTGCCCGGCCGGATCGCCCGCGGTGGCGTCGAACAGGCCGCGGGTGAACCCGCCGGCCCCGCCCAGGTTGGGCTGGCGCACGTAGCGCAGCCGCTCGCCCAGCGCGGCGGAGACCTCGGCGAACCGCGGCCGCGACTCCAGCGGGTCGCTGCCCTGGTCGATGACGTGCACGGTGCCCACATGGTCGAGGGCCTCCGGGTCGTCGGCCATCGCCTGCAGGGTGTTCAGGCAGTCCTCGACCCGGTTGAAGGTGCAGACCACGACGTCGGTGCGGGGCACCGGGCGGCCGGTGGAGACGGTCCAGCGCACGTCGGACGCGGTCAGCTCACCGGTCTCGGTGGACAGCTCGATCCACATCCCGCCGCCGTCGACGAACCGGTCGATCGGGGCGACCAGCCGGACGGTGCGGGTCTCGTCGGTCACGTCCTGTGCGGCGGTGATGCGCCACACCTTGTTGGTGTCCGAGGACATCAGCCGGATCCGCCCGGTGCCGCTGAGCGTGGCGGTCACCTCGACCTCCGGCACTGCGGTCCAGCGCTGCCAGTAGGTGGCGTGGAACCGGCCGAAGTAGGTGTTGGTGCTGACCCGGCTGCCGGCCGCGAGGTGCACCCGGCCGCGCTCGCGGCGTGCGGTGCCCCGTTCGACCACCGCGTACAGGTCCTCGGGGACCAGTCCGGTGGGGCCGAAGAACAGCCCCCGCTGCACGACCAGCCGCGACGGCGGGCCGGTCGGTCCCCGCCTCGGGTCCTCCACCGCCCCGGGCGATGCGGTGTCCGATGTGGTCTCCGGTGTGCGCAGCATGCGGGGCGACGTCCTCGGGTCCGGGGAATCGTTGACCCCTGCATTGTGCGGGCTCGGCCCGCCGAGCCCCGGCCCGGGGTGCGCGCGCGGCGTCCGGCTCGGCGCCGGCCGGGCGGCGCGTCGACTCCGGTGTGTCGATCAGCCGACCGGGTCCAGCCCGGGCACCCGCGCGTGCCCGTCGCGGTGCCAGCCGCTCACCGTCCGCTCGGAGACCGTGGGCCGGGGCGTCGCCAACCCCTCGATCGGGGTCCACCGGTACAGCTGCGCCGCGTCGCGCAGCGGGTCGCCGGCCAGGTAGGTGGCCATCCGCTGCTCGGTCACCAGCAGCCGCGGACCGGCGAACGGCCCGCCGAAGCCCGGCGCGAAGGTGATGCCGGCCGACGGGTCGGCGGCCGGTGGCCCGACCCGCCACTGCGCCAGCTCGGCGGTGCCGTCGGGCAGGGCGGCCGGCCGCAGGCACGGGAACAGGAAGGCCACCGGCCAGTCCAGGACCGCGGTGCTGCCGGCGGGCAGCAGTTCGGTCATCGGGGTCAGCCTGGGGACGCGGGGCAGCGACACCACCGCGGGCGTGCGGGGGCCGGCGTTGGGTGCGTCGACCACCAGCCGGACGTTCTGCGCCCCGGCCGGCACCGGCTCGCGGTGGTCGCGCGGCTCGCCCCCCGGGGTGATCCGCCGCCGCTCGTCGACCTCCTGGTCGGGGCCGGTCCCGCTGCCGAACTCCAGGAACAGCCCGTCCCCGGCCCGGGCCGACCCGGCGGTCGTGACGACCACCGGCAGCCGGCCGGCGCGCTGCTCGGCGTCCAGGGCGAACCACGCGGTGGTGAGCCGGCCCGCCACCGCGGTACCGGGCACGGTCACCCCGCCGACGTCCACCGGGAGCACCCGCGGGGACGGCGGCCCGCCGTCCTGCGTGGGCAGCAACCCGGCGCCCGGGTCGGTCTCCGCCGACAGCACCTGCTGCAGCCCGCACGGTTCGCCGCGGACCGTGGCCAGCGCGTCTGAGGCCAGGGTGTAGCCGTCCCGGTGGCCGAGCGCGATCCGGGCGAAGCTGCCCACCTGCAGGGCGAGCACGCCGACCAGCACCACGGCCACGACCGGCACCGGGGACGGCACCCACCCCGGCAGCGCGTCCGGAGCGGTCCGGGTGCCGGAGCGCCGCCAGGCCGACCGGGCGGCCAGCACGGCGACCAGCAGCCCCCCGGCGACCGCGACGATCGTGGCCAGCGGGGTGCCGGCGACCTGCGGCGGCAGCGTGCTGAAGGTCGGGGTGTACCAGTCGCCGGCGTAGGGCCACAGGTTGTAGCCGGCCAGCGCCAGCGCGCTGACCGCGGTGGCCGCGCCGAGCCCCGCCGCCACCGAACGCGGCCGGTGCCGCAGTACCCGGACCGGCCAGGCCGCGGCGCCCAGCACCAGCACCGCGGCGCCGTAGCCGGCCAGGTCGCCGAAGTGCTGGGTCCACTTGGTCGGGCTGACCGTCATCACGGCCAGCATCAGCAGCAGCCCCAGCACCAGCCGGCGGGCCGGTCCGGCGGCGATCCCGGTGCGGGCGCGGACGTCGGGGCGGCGCAGCGCCCACAGCACGCCGACGGCGGCGAGCAGGGTGGCCAGCACCGCGGCCCGGCGCCCGATCGAGCCCTGGAACGACGCCGGCTCCAGCAGCGTGGAGTACCGCTCGTACTCCTCGTACCACTCCAGGCCGCCGCCGATCGCGGTGCGGACCCGGGTGGCCTCGAGCATCCCGGCCAGCGACTGGTCGGAGACCATCAGCAGCACCGCCGAGGCGGGCGCGGCCACCAGCACCGCGAGCAGCGGCAGGACGTGCAGGTCGCGGCGGGCGCGCAGGAGCCGCAGCACCGGCAGCGCACCGGCCAGGAACGGGGCGAAGGCCATCAGCCCGCCCGGGGTCACCGCGGTGGTGGCCGCGGCGACGACCAGCCCGACGGCCAGCGGCAGCAGCCGCCGGGTGGCCACCGCGCGCTCCACGGCCAGGAACACCGCCAGCCCGCCGACGGCCACCCACGGCTCCGGCCGCAGGCCGACGTTCAGCGGCACCCACCAGGTCAGCAGGCCCAGCGCGGCCGCCCACGGCACCCAGCGGCGGTGCGCGAACCGGCCCAACCGGGGCAGCACCAGCCGGGTCAGCAGGGCCCAGCACAGCAGCCCGAGCAGCACCGAGGGCAGCCGCATCCACGGTGTCGAGGTCGAGACCAGCGACCAGCCGTGGTACAGGTCGTAGAACCAGCTGAACGGGGCCTCCGGGGCGTTCAGCCAGCGGTAGACGTTGCCGACGAAGCCGTTGTCGCCGCGGCTGCGGACGATGCCGGCGATGTAGCCGTCGTCCACGGTGATCGCGCCGGCCACCCACCACGCCCCGAGCACGCCGGAGAACACCAGGTCGGTCAGCCGGGGCCGCCACCAGCGGCGGGGCAGCAGCCGCAGCGGTGCGGAGACCGCCCGGTCCGCGCGGCGCACCGCGATCAGCATGCCCAGCAGCGCCAGCACGGCCACCGCCGCGAGACCGGCCTTGGCCGGGGTGATCGAGGTCTGGAAGCGGGTGTCCGCGGTGAGCGCGAGCTCGACGCCGCCGGGCAGGTCGCTGAACGCGCCGGCCACGTCCGGGCGGACGTCGCCGTCCCGGGTGAGCGCGGGGGTGCCGTCGACCAGGACCGCGGTGCGGGCCGGGTCGGAGACGACGGTCAGCGCGCACTCCCCGGCCGGCAGCGCGACCTCGCCGAGGTCGACCCCGGCGCTGCGCACCCGCAGCGTGTCGCCCGCGGCCGTCCCGGTGAGCCGCAGCCCGAACAGCGGGTCGGCCGCCGGGTCGGGGGCCGGCGGCACGGTGGACAGCAGCACCCCGTCGCCGGCCGCGCGGGCGGCCGAGCAGCTGGTGGTCACGCTCAGCGCGACCGGCTGGTAGGGCATCAGCGGCAGCGCCGTAGGCCCGTCGGCCGCCGACCACGCGTAGCGGACCTCGGGCTGGTGCACCGGGGCGAACGGGAAGGACATCGCGGCCAGCGCCGCGACCAGCCCGAGTACCAGGACCAGCCGCCCGGTCGCCCCCGACCGGGGCCCGGCGGGCGGAGCGGGGGGCGGACCGTCCGGCTCGGGTCGGGTCGCCGTCCGGGCGGGCGAGAACACGGCGTCACCCTAGGCCGACCGGCCCCGGCACCGACCCGGGCCCCGGTTCTCCCAATTCTGGGAGTACAGTAGTCCCATGGTTGGTACTACTCGGGCGGACCTCCTCCTGCACCCGGTCCGGCTGCGCATCGTCGGGGAGTTCTCGGGTCGGGAACGCAGCACCGGCGAGCTGGCCGCCGCGCTGCCCGACGTCCCGCACACCTCGCTGTACCGGCACATCGCCGAGCTCGTGCGTGGCGGGGTGCTGGAAGTGACCGCGCAGCGCCCCACCGGCGGACCGGCCGAGCGCGTCTACCGGGTCTCCTCGGGCGCCGACCGGCTGCCCGCGCAGACGCTCGACGGGCTGCCCGCCGACCAGCAGCGGCAGTACTTCTCGGTCTACGCCGCGTCGCTGATCGACTCCCTGGCCGCCTACGCCGCATCGCCGGGGGCCCGTCCCAGCGCCGACGGGCTGTCCTACAACCGCGCTGTCGTGCACCTGTCCGACGCCGAGCGCGTCCACTTCACCCAACGGTTCGCCGAGCTGGTCGGCGAGATGCTCGCGGTCCCGCCCGCCGAGCACCGCCGCCGCTACCACATCGCCTCCAGCGTCATCCCGGAACCAAGGAGCTGACATGTCCCTGCAGACCACCGCCACCGGCGATCCCGGTGCACCCACCGTCGTGTTCCTGCACGGGTTCGGCGTGACCAGCTGGATGTGGAACGAGCAGGTCGCGGGGCTGGCCGAGCGGTACCACTGCGTCACCGTCGACCTGCCCGGCCAGGGCGCCAACCACGCCGAGCCCTGGGAGTCGATCGCCGGCTCGGGCGACCGGATCGCCGAGGTCGTCGGGCGGGTGGCCGCGGACGGCCGGGCCGACGTCGTCGGGCTGTCGCTGGGCGGGTACGTGGCGCTCGACCTGCTCGCCCGCCATCCGCAGGTCGTCCGGTCGGTGGTGGTCAGCGGGGTGACGACGCGCCCGCTGGTCCCCGCCCGGCTGCGCCGCCCCACCGTCCGGGCCGCGGTGACGCTGCTGCGCAGCCGGCTGGTCGCCCGGGCCTCGGCCCGGATGATGCGGCTGCCGCCGGACGCCCGGACCGCCTACCTCGCCGACGCCGCCCGGCTGTCGCCCCGGACGATCGAGCGGATCTACCGGGAGCTGCTCGGGCACCGCCGACCGGTCGGCCTGGACGGCCCCGCCGCGCACCGCCTGCTGGTCCTGGCCGGCGACCGGGAGGCCCGCGCGGTCCGGCGCGGCCTGGTCGACTTCGCCGCGACCGGCGCGACCGCGGCCCTGGCCGCGAAGGCGTCGCACGCCTGGGTGGGCGAGCACCCCGAACTGTTCACCCGGGCGGTGGCCGACTGGATCACCCACCGGACGGTCGCCCCGGAGCTCACCCCGGTCCGGGCGGCGCAGCCCGTCCCGGAGCGATGACCGGGGCGGCCGGCTACCCGCGGACCGAGATGTCGGTGCCGGAGACGGTGCGGCGGGTGGTCGTGAGGGTGTAGGCGTCGCGCGCCAGCGCGGTGTCGAACGAGTACACCTCGATGCGCGGGTCCACCCCCGGGACCACGGCCAGTTGCTGCACCGACTGGGTGCGCGGCACCTGGGCGAACGCCCCACCGCGGAACGGCTGCCACACCCCGTCGGCGAACCCGCCCAGCGCCCGGTCGCCCCACAGCACGGCGTACTCCGGCGACTCGGTCACCCCGTTCACCATGGTCGGCTGGCGCAGGCACGGGTAGTTGAACGCGATCGGCCAGCCCAGCGCCACCGGGGCGTCGGCCGGGATGTAGTCGGCCAGCACGGTGGCCTCGGAGCGGGCCGGCGCGGTGAACGCCAGCCAGCCGTGCAGCCCGCCCGCGGTGTCCGTGGCCTCCAGCCGCACCCGGTCCGCGCCGGGCGGCGGGGCCAGCACGAAGGTCCGCCAGGACGGGGCCTGGGCGGTGTCGGTGAGGTCCTCCTCGCCGACCCGGGCGACGGTGGTGCCGTCGGTGCTGCTGCCGTAGACCGCGGTCAGCGCGTTCGCGTCCGCCAGCGTGCCGGCGGCCAGCACGGTGACCGCGCTGTTCGGGTCGCTGTCCGGGCCGGCGCCGGGGGGCAGCGCGTACCAGCCGGTGCTCATCCGGCCGGTGTTCTCCTCCAGCGCGCGGCCGTCGCGGCCGAGCAGGCTGCCCCACACCTGCTGGGCGCCGCTGCCCTGCGGGCTGTTGCCGGCGTAGTAGCCGCCGGTGACGAAGTCCTGCGCGAAGGCCGGGTCCTGCTCGGACGGCGGCGCCGGGTTCGGCGCCGGGACCGGCTCACCCGCGGCGACGGTGACCGGCGCGGGGGACAGCGGTGCCAGCGGCACCGCGGTGGTCGGGTCGTAGACCTGCACCTCGGCGGCCGAGCCGCAGTTCGCGCCGGTCGGGTCGGCCCAGCTCTGCGCCCACAGCGACTCCTTGGGCACGCCCTGCACCGCGGCCAGGGTGAACGTGCCGAGCAGGTAGCCGGTGGTCCCGATCAGCGAGACCACCACCACGAGCGGCACCGCCCGCAGCACGCCCAGCCGCACGCCGCCCTCGCCGGAGCGCCGGGCCAGCAGCGTGGTCGCCACGGCGAGCAGGGCGAACCCGAGCACCCACAGGGCCGGGCTGTCGAGGGCGATGGTGCTGACCGCCGGCGGGTACTCCGGCCGGTGCATGCCGTCGAGCCAGGCGTAGGGCCACTGGTTGGGGCCGTGCCAGGCCAGCGCGATCGCCACCAGGAACGACGTCGCCGCGGCGGCCAGCACGCCGCCCGGCACCCGGGTGTCGCCGAGCACCCTGCGGGTCAGCGGCACCGCGGTGACCAGGAACAACGCCAGGAACACCGGTCCGACCCCGGCCAGCGAGCCGAAGTGGTGGCTCCACTTGGACGGGGTGAGCCACAGCGCGCCGAAGGCGAGCGCCGTGGTCGACGCGGCGTACCAGAGCGGGGTGGGCAGCGTCACGTCCCGCAGCCGGGCCGCGGCGGCCAGCACCGCGAACCAGACCAGCGCCACCAGGCAGACCAGGATCGCCGAGCGCTTGGCGTAGTTGCCCATCGGGATGTCGTTGAGCAGGAACGAGTAGCGCTGGATCTCGTTGGTCCAGCCGTCCTGCGGCTGGATGGACAGGAAGATCGCCTGGCCGCGCAGGAAGTCGCGCAGGCTGCCGTCGGCGAACGCGGTCCCCATCGCGATCATCCCGCCGGAGGCGACCGCGAACGCCCGCGCCGCGGTGGCCAGCCGGTCGCCGGTCACCCGGATCAGCGGCCACAGCAGCGGCAGCCCGGCCAGCAGCGGGGCGAACAGGGTGAAGCCGGTGGGGTGCGCGGTGAACCCGACGCCGGCCACCAGGAACGCCAGCCAGGCCAGCGACAGCCGGTGCCGCCGGGCCGCGGCCAGCACCGCGAGCAGGGTGAGCGCGCCGGTCAGGGCGACCACGGTCTCCGGCCGCACGCCCATGTCCTGGGGCAGCCACCAGGCCAGGAACGTCACCGCGAGCACGGCCGCGGCCATGGCCCGGGTGCGGGGCCGGTCCGGGGCCCACTCCCGCATCGCGACCACCACGACCCGGCGCAGCGCGACGAAGGTCAGGATGCCGAACACCAGCGCCGGGATCCGCTGCTGCACCGCGGCGTCGCCGGCGAACTCCTGCCAGAAGCCCAGCGCCTGGTAGTACCAGGTGAACGGGGTGAAGCTCTGGTCGTAGAGCTGGTAGTAGTTGCCGACGTCGCCGGTCAGCGCGGCGTTGCGGGCCATCGCGGCGTAGTAGCCGTCGTCGTCGGTGGCCGGGGCGATGAACATCCACAGCACCAGCACGGCCGGCACCAGCACGTCGACCAGCCGTGGCCACCCGGGCCGCCACAGCGGCGGCACCCGGGCGGTGGACGTGTCCAGCCGGGCCAGCAGCAGTGCGGTGATCAGCAGCGCGACCAGCAGCCCGATCACCAGGGCCTGCTTGACCGGGGTCGGGCCGGCGGCGAACTCGTCGTCGACCCGCAGCTCGACGCTCAGCGAGCCGGGCGGGACGGCGGTCAGCGACGTCGCCAGCACGTCGACGTCGGGCAGCTGGGCGACGTCGGTGCGGACCAGCTCGGTGTCGTCCCGGCTGATCACCACCTCGGCGTTGTCCGGCCCGGCGAGCAGGTCCGGGTCGGGGGCGGTGGGATCGCCGGGCGGCGGCGGCTCGCCCTGGAAGCTGGGCAGGCCCCGGCTCTCCCCGGTGATCCGGTACTCGCACGGCCCGGCCGCGAGCGGCTCGTCGAGCAGCTGCCGGTCCATCCCGGCGATCTGCAGCCGGCCGTCCCGCGCGGCGACCACGAGCCCGGTGACGCCGGCCACCGGCGAGGACGGCGCCGCGGTCGACACCACCAGCCCGCCGCGGTCCTGGGCCAGCGCGGCCACCTCGCAGCTGAACCGGATGTCCATGGCCAGCGGCCGGTAGGAGGCCAGCTGCAGCAGCGTCGACTCCGGCCGGGCCGGGTCCTGCGGCCAGCTCACCGTCGGCTCGTTCACCGAGACCGGCGCGAACGGCAGCAGCACCCCGCACAGCACCGCGACCATCGCGGTCAGCCCGGCCAGCAGAGCGGTGCCCCGGCGCCGCGCCACGGCCGTCTCGGCCGCGGCCGGCGGGGGTGGTGGGTCGGCCGGGTCGGCCTCCCCGTCGCGGTCGGCGACGTCGTCGCGCACGGCGTCGGACACATCAGTCACGGATTCGATGGTGTCAGCCGGGCCGCGCCGCCCCGCAGCGACCCCGGCGCGCCCGCCGGTGGGGTCCGGCCCGGACACGCGCTGCGACCTGGCCGGCAAGCTGATGGCGGGCGCCCGCCCGGCGCAACCTACAGTGCAACTCGTGGACAGATCCTTGAGCGGCGTGGCGCGCCGGTGGACCAAACTCGGTGACACCGACCCGATGTGGGCCGCGCTGACCAACGCCGGCAAGGGCGGTCGCTGGGACCCGGCCGAGTTCCTGCGCACCGGGCGCGTCGAGGTCGACGCGGTGCTGGCGCTGCTGACCCGGCGCGGGGTCACCCCGAAGACGGGCACCGCGCTGGACTTCGGCTGCGGGCCCGGCCGGTTGACCGCGGGCCTGGCCGCGGCCGGGTTCACCCGGGCCATCGGGGTGGACCTCTCACCGACCATGCTGGCCAAGGCCCGCGAGATCGTCGACGACGACCGCTGCGAGTTCGTCCACGACGACGGCACCGAGCTGGCCACCGTGGCCGACGACAGCATCGACCTCGTCTACTCCTGCCGGGTCCTGCAGCACCTGCCCCCGGCGCTGGCCCACGGCTACATCCGGCACTTCCTGCGGGTCGCCGCGCCCGGCGCCGTCGTGGCGTTCCAGCTGCCGGCGGCGCCGACCGGGCTGGTCGGCGGGGCGATGCGGATGCTGCCCCGCCCGGCGCTGGACCGGCTGCGCGCCGGGATGCAGATGTACGGCACCCCGGCGGACGCGGTCACCCGGCTGGTCGCCGAGGCCGGTGGCGTGACCGTGTCGGTGGAGCCGGACGACAGCGCCGGCCCGCGCTGGCGCAGCTACCTCTACGTTGTGCGCGCCGAGCAGTGAGCCCGCTGGTGAGTGCCGCGCCGGGGGCGCGCCGGTGGTGGCGCGCGACACGCTGCATAATCGGACGGTCCCCGGACGCACCCGATGGAGGTCAGAGTCCTGGCTAGCACCCCCGGCTCGCACACGCGGTCGCTCGGGCTGGTCGGGCTCGGCATCGTGGGTTCCGGCCTGCTGATCAACGTCTACCTGGCCATCGTGGCCCGCAACCTGCCCGCCGCGGAGTACGCGTACTTCGGGGCGTTCTGGTCGCTGGCCCAGATCGCCGGGTTCGGCATGTTCCTGTCGATCGAGCAGGAGACCGCCCGGCTGCTGCACACCCCGCGCCGCCCGCTCGGCGTGCTCAAGGCCACCCTGTTCACCGCGGCCACCATGGCCGTCGCGCAGCTGGCGCTGGTCGCGCTGGCCTGGCCGCTGCTGCAGAACACCTTCGGCGGCCACGCCGTGGTGGTGGTCGCGTTCGGGGTGCTGTGCCTGGTCTCGGCCGGCCAGTTCGTGGTGCGCGGCGCGCTGATCGGCATGGACCGGATGGGCCGGCACGCGTTCATCATGTTCGTCGACGCGTTGCTGCGGGTGGGGTTCGCCGCCCTGGTGGCCACGCTGTTCGTGGACCCGGGCAGCTCCGGGTTCGCCTGGACGCTGACCGCGGCCATCGCCGTCTCGCACGCCCCGCAGCTGCTGTCGCTGCTGCGCAGGCGCACCCGGGCGGCCACCGAGCCCGACCCGGCGTCGGGCCGGCTGCGCCCGCGCCAGGTGTGGTCGGCGGTGGCACCGCTGCTGCTCGGCTCGGTCTGCGCGCAGCTGCTGCTCAACGGAATCCCGGTGCTCGCCCCGGTGCTGGCGCGGACACCGGAGGAGGCGACCAGCGCGGGCCAGTTGCTGGCCGCGTTCACCCTCAGCCGGATCCCGCTGTTCCTGGTCGTGCCGCTGCAGAGCGCCCTGCTGCCGATGCTCACCACCGCCCTGGCCAGCGGCGACCGGTCGGTGCTGGTGCGGATGATGCGGATCCTGGCCCTGGCGCTGCTCGGGCTGGCCGGGGCCGCGTTCGCGCTCGGGTTCTTCGCCGGGCCCTGGCTGGTCGGGCTCATCTTCGGCGCGGAGTACGTGCTCCCCGGCATCCACGTGGCCCTGCTGGCCGTCGGGGTGGCGGCCTATATCGTGCTGATCCTGGTCACCCAGGTGCTCGTGGCTTCGGTCCGGCACCGGCTGGTGGCCTGGAGCTGGCTGTCCGGCCTGCTCGTCGCCGCGGGAGTGCTGGCCGTCGTGCCGGACCTGCTGCTGCGCGCCGAGCTGGCCTTCCTGCTCGGCTCGGTGACCGGCTGGCTGGTCGGGACCGCCCTGGTGCTGAGCGAACGACGGGAGCGAGAGTTGCAGAGTGTCGCCTGAGCCCTTCCGCGACGACCTGGTCATCGCGCTGACCTACTACGCCCCGTACGTGTCGGGGCTGACCAACATGGCCCGCGACCTGGCCGAGGGCATGGCCGCGCGGGGGCGCCGGGTCACCGTGGTCACCAGCCGCTACGACGCCGCGCTGCCCCGCGAGGAGGAGATCAACGGGGTGCGGGTGCTGCGCGCCCCGGTGCTCGCCCGGCTCGGCCGCGGGGTGGTCTCCCCGCAGCTGGTCGCGCTGGCCCGGTCGACCATGGCCAGGGCCAGGGTCGGTGCGCTGCAACTGCCGATGCTGGAGGCCGGCGCCATCGCCGCCGGGATGCGCACGCCGATCGTGTCGACCTACCACTGCGACGTCACGCTGCCGCCCGGCCTGGTCAACGCCGCGCAGCGGGCGGTGGTCGACGCGTCCAACGGCTACGCCATGCGCAAGTCCGCGATCGTCGCGGTGACCAGCGAGGACTACGCCCGCAACAGCCGGATGTGGTCGGCCATCGAGCCCGGCATGGCGATCGTCGCGCCGCCCTGCCCGCCCCCGCCGCCCGGCGAGCCCAGCTACCGCGAGACCGACGGCCTGCACGTCGGGTTCCTCGGCCGGATCGTCCGGGAGAAGGGCCTGGAGTACCTGGTCCGCGGCTTCCGGGCGCTGCCCGACGAGGACGCCCGGCTGCTGATCGGCGGCGACTTCACCCACGTCGCCGGGGGCAGCGTGGTCCAGCAGGTGCGCGCCGCGATCGGCGACGACCCGCGGATCCGGCTGCTCGGGTTCGTCCCCGAGGAGCGCATCGGCGACTTCTACGCCTCGCTGGACGTGTTCACGCTGCCGTCGGTGAACGCGTTCGAGGCGTTCGGCATCGTGCAGGCGGTGGCCATGCTGGCTGGCGTGCCGGTGCTGTCCAGCGACATCCCCGGGGTGCGCCAGCCGGTCGCCCAGACCGGCTTCGGCACCGTCGTCCCGCCGGCCGACCCGGCGGCGATCACCCGGGGCCTGCGGCACCTGCAGGCCGACCCGCCGGACCGGGCGGCCGGGGAGAAGGCCGCGCACCAGGCGTTCTCCGTCTCCGCCGTGCTCGACGCCTACGAGGTCCTGCTGGACAAGGCGGCCCACCACCGGAAGGCAGGCCGATGACCACGTCGGAGTTCGAGTTCGAGGCCGCCCAGGGCAAGCCCGACGACTACGACGAGGCGTACTACGACGCCAACGGGCAGGCCGGCGACCGGCCCGCGCTGCGCTGGTACGTCCGGATGGTGCGCCGCTACGTCGGCGCCGGCCCGTACCTGGACTTCGGCTGCGGCACCGGGCACCTGCTGCGCCGGCTCGCCGAGCACGGGTCGGCGTCCGGGTTCGAGATCTCCGAGTACTCCGCCGGGCTGTCCCGGCAGACCGCTCCCGGCTCGCCGGTGCACACCACGATGGACGACATCCCCACCGGCGTGTTCCGCGGCCTGACCGCCATCCACGTGCTGGAGCACCTGGACGACGAGACCGCCACCGCGGTGCTGGCCTGCTGGCGGCGGATCCTGGTGCCGGGCGGGCGGGCGCTGGTCGTCATGCCCGACCCGGCGGGCCGGGCCCGGGCGATGGCCGGCGAGGGCTGGACGGGCTACCAGGACCCCACGCACATCAACCTCAAGCCGCACGCGCAGTGGCGGGAGTTCCTGCAGGCCCACGGGTTCACCGTGCTGCGCGAGGGCAGCGACGGGCTGTGGAACGTGCCCTACGGCCGGCTGCCCAAGCTGCTCGACGCGCTGGTGCACGCCGTCCCGTCGCTGACCCAGTTCCTGGCCGGGCGGCTGTTCCTGCGCCCCGGCTCCGGGGAGTCTTCGGTGTTCGTGATCGAGCGTGCCGGGCCCTAGTGGCCCCCGCCGGAGGTTCGTGGGGGGTCTCGACGAGCCTCCGGCGGCGACCACCGACCTCCCCGCCGACCCGACCGTCGGCCCGGCGCCGGATCCCGCGCCGGCACGCCCCGCGCAGCGCGGGGGCGGCTCGGTGTGGAACCGCGCCGTGCTCGTCGTCGTGCTGGTCGGGTTCGCCGCGCTGATCTGGAACCGCCGCTGGGTCAGCGACGACGGCCTGATCGTGCTGCGCACGGTCCGCCAGCTGCTGGCCGGCGCCGGGCCGGTGTTCAACGCCGGCGAGCGGGTGGAGGCCAACACCTCCACCCTGTGGACCTACCTGCTGGCCCTGCCCGGCCTGCTGCCCGGGGTCTCGCTGAACTGGGCGGCGGTGGTCCTCGGGCTGGTGGCGTCGGTGACGGGGCTGGGCCTGGGCATGGACGCCGCGCGCCGGCTGACCGCGGGCGACCGGCGGGTGCTGCCGCTGGGGGCGCTGGTCGTGCTGGCGCTGCCGCCGTTCTGGGACTTCGGCACCTCCGGCCTGGAGACCGGGCTGATCGTCGGCTGGCTCGGGCTGACCTGGTGGCTGCTGGTGCGCCGGTGGGAGGCCCGCCGACGGCTCGACCTCGGTCAGGGCCGGGCTCCCGCGGCCCCCGCCGGGCGGGCTTGGCCGGTCGCGGTCGTGCTCGGGCTGGCTCCGCTGGTCCGCCCGGACCTGGCGCTGTTCGGGCTGCTCGTGGCCGCGGTGCTGGTGCTGCTGGAGTGGCCGGGCGGGCTGCGCCGGCTGGTCGGGCTGGCCGGCGCCGCCATCGCTGTCCCGCTGGCCTACGAGGTGTTCCGGGCCGGCTTCTACGGGCTGCTGGTGCCCTCCACGGCGCTGGCCAAGGAGGCCGGCCGGTCGCGCTGGGACCAGGGCCTGCTGTACCTGGGCGACCTGGTCGGCACCTACCTGCTGTGGATCCCGCTGGCCGCCCTGCTGGTGTGGTCGTGCGTGAGTTTCCTGCCCATGGGCAGGAAACTCGCGCACGACCGGCGGACCGCGGTGGTCGCCGCGCCGGTGCTGTCCGGGGTGCTCCTGGCGCTGTACGTGACCCGGGTCGGCGGCGACTTCATGCACGGCCGGATGTTGCTGCCCGCGCTGTTCGCGGTGCTGCTGCCGGTGATGGTGGTGCCGCTGGCGGCGCGGACCGCGCTGCCGGTCGTGGTCGTCGCCGGATGGGCGGTGCTCGCCGTGCTCGGCCTGCGCCCGGCGTACGAGATGGTCGGCCCGGGCGGGATCGCCAACGAGCGGCTCTACTACGTCTCCCTGCTCGGGGTGCCGCACCCGGTGGGAACCGAGGACTACCGGTCGCACCCGGTGGTGCCGGAGGGTCTGGCCGCGCTGGCGGCGGCCGACGGGCCGCAGCTCGCCCTGGCCGCTCCCGGCCCGACCGAGGACCTGGTGTGGAACCTGGTCGACCTGCCGCCGGGCTCGCCGGACACCATCGCCTGGCTCAACCTGGGCGCGGTCGGCGAGCTGGCGCCGCTGGACGTCCGGGTGCTGGACGGGGTGGGTCTGGTCAACCCGGTCGCCGCGCACGCCACCGGGCTGCCGGACGGCCGGATCGGGCACGACAAGGAGCTCGCCCCGGCCTGGTACCTGGCCGACGCCGGGGCGGCCGGCACCGCGGGCCTCGCGCCGGAGGGCGAGGTGGCCCAGGCCCGGGCCGCGCTGGCCTGCCCGGCCACCGCCGAGGTGCTGGACTCGGTGCGCGCCCCGCTGACCGTCGAGCGGTTCGGGGACAACCTGCTCGGCGCCGCGGCACGCACCGGCTACCGCTACCCGCGCGAGCCGTGGCTGGCCGCGTCCTGCGCGACCGCGGAGTGACCGACGCCGCAGTGGGACCGGTGATCGGATCGTGAGAGGTTGGGGCATGACCGACGACGTTCTGCCGCTGGGACCCGACGAGCTGCTCAGCACCACCCGCTCGGTGCGCAAGCGCCTGGACTTCGACCGGCCGGTGCCGATGCACCTGGTCCGCGACAGCATCGAGATCGCGCTGCAGGCCCCGTCCGGGAGCAACCAGCAGGGCTGGCACTGGATGGTGGTCACCGACGCCGAGCTGCGGGCGAAGATCGGCGAGTACTACCGGGACTCCTTCGAGCGCTACCGCGGCTCGTCGGCCTACGCCGGCCGGGCCGCCGCGCTCAGCGAGGAGCGCCAGGTCGTGCAGGCCCGGGTGGCCGACTCCTCGGTGTACCTCGCCGAGCGGATGGGCGAGGTGCCGGTGCACGTGATCGCCTGCATCACCGCCGCCGAGGAGCTGCCCGTCGGCAACCAGGCCGGCCTGTGGGGCTCGCTGCTGCCCGCGGCGTGGAGCTACCAGCTCGCCGCCCGCGCGCGCGGGCTGGGCAGCGCCTGGACCACCCTGCACCTGCGCTACGAGCGGGAGATCTCCGAGCTGCTCGGGATCCCCCCGAACGTGCGCCAGGGCGTGCTGCTGCCCACCGCCTACTACACCGGCGAGACCTTCAAGCCCGCCGCCCGCGAGCCCCTGGACAAGGTGCTGCACGTCGACCGCTGGTAGCCGGGCCTCCGGTAGCGGTCCGTCGCCGTCGGGCGGCGGACCGGCCGGGGCCGGCGGGCCCGATCAGGTGACCCGGATGGACCCGCAGTGATCATGCGCGGCATCCCGGTACGTTCGGCTCCGCGGACGCACCGCAGGCCAGGATGGGGTCGTTGCTCCGTTCGTGAGACCCCGACACCTCGCCCCCGACCAGCCCGCGGACCGCCCGACGGCCGCTGCCGCAGCGGCCGGCCCGGCCGCCCGCGGCGAGCTGCGCGGGCTGACCGGGTTGCGGATCGTGGCCGCGGTCTGGGTGGTGCTGTTCCACTTCCACTTCACCCCGCTGCCCGGGGTCGCCGAGCTCTCCGCGCTCCTCGGGCCGCTGATCACCACCGGGGCGCTGGGCGTCGACCTGTTCTTCGTGCTGAGCGGGTTCGTCATCGCCTACACCTACCTCGACGAGCTCGGGCCGCGGCTGCGCGCCGGCGCGACCGCCCGGTTCGTCTGGGCCAGGGCCAGCCGGATGTGGCCGCTGTACGCGCTGGTGTTCCACGTGTTCGGGATCTGGCTGGTGGCCCGGCTGGTGCTCGGCTCCGACCCGCAGATCGCCTGGCAGGCCAGGCAGCCCGAGGTGACCCCGGGCGAGTGGCTGGAGCAGCTGGCGATGGCCCAGATGTGGACCAGTCCGTTCCTGGACGGCGCGTCCTGGGTCGGCTCGACCTGGTCGATCAGCGCCGAGTGGCTGGCCTACCTGCTGTTCCCGGTGGCCGCGCTGGGCCTGCACCGGCTGCGCAACCTGCCGGTGCCGCTGCTGGCCCTCGGCGCGCTGCTGCTGATGGCTCCGCTGGCCGGGGCCTACCTGCTGCTGGGCACGCCGTACTACCCGTGGAGCTGGCTGACCCGGATCGTGTGCGGGTTCGGCGCCGGTGTGCTGACCTTCCTGGTGGTCCGCCGGCTGCGCGCCACCGAGCGGACCCGCCGCACGGCCTCCGCGCTGGCGGCCGCGCTGCCGGTGGTGATCGCCGCCGGGCTGCTGCTCGGCGAGCGGGTCGGCCCCGGCCGCGGCGGCCTGGTGATCGCGCTGTTCCCGCTGCTGGTCGGCGTGATCGCGGTGGCCGACCGGGGCCCGGCGATGATCCTGTCCACCCGCTGGGCGGTGTACGGCGGCAAGCTGTCCTACGCGCTCTACCTGGTCCACATCCCGATGTTCGAGGTGTACTGGACCGCCCTGCAGGCCGTCCCGGCGCTGGGCCCGGACCGCGCGCTCGCCTACGTCGTCGGGGTGGCGGTGGTGCTGGCCACGCTGCCGGTGGCCGCGCTGGGGTTCCGGCTGGTCGAGGAGCCGGCCCGGCGCCGGATGAAGGCGATGCTGCCGTCCGGGGGCGGCGGGGGGACCGGCCGCCGGGTCCTCCGCGAGCCGGCCGACCCGTTCCCGTCCGGGCCGCGGCACGCCCTGTCGAACGGCCGGCGCTCGACCCTGGTCAGCGCGCTCATCGCGGCCCAGAACCAGCGCCCCGTCCCCGGCACCCGCCCCCTGGACCGCTACCGCCGCAGCGCCCGCCTGCACACCCTCACCTGACACCCATCGCCCGCCCGATGGCAGGAAAGCCACTTTCAGGACGGATTCGGTCCTGAAAGTGGCTTTCCTGACGTTCGGGAGGGCGGGGAGGGGTCAGACGGGGAGGCGGCGGAAGATCGCGCGGGGGACGTGGCGCAGGGCGCTCATCACGAAGCGCAGCGGCGCCGGCGCCCACACCAGCTCCTTGCGGTTGCGCACCGCGTCCACCACGACCTGCGCGACGGCCTCCGGGGTCGTCGACAGCGGGGCCGGGTCGCGGCCCTCGGTCATCCGGGTGTGCACGAACCCCGGCCGGACGACGGTGACGTGCACCCCGTGCGGGCGCAGGGCCTCGGTCAGCCCGGAGTAGAACGCGTCCATCCCGGCCTTGGTCGAGCCGTAGACGAAGTTGACCCGGCGGATCCGCTCGCCGGCCACCGAGGACAGCGCCACGATCGAGCCGTAGCCCTGCTCCTTCATCCGCTCGGCCAGCGCCACCCCCACCGACACCGCGGCGGTGTAATTGACCTGGGTGAGCTGCAGCGCCGCGGTCGGGTCGGTCCAGGCGGTCTCGTTGTCGCCGAGCAGCCCGAACGCCACGACCGCCACGTCGATGTCGCCGCCGGCCCAGGCCTTGCGGATCACCTCGCCGTGCGACTCGTGGGCCATCGCGTCGAACTCGACGGTCTCCACCGCGCAGCCGCGCTCCTCCAGCCGGGCGCGGGCGGCGTCGAGGCGGTCGGACGGGCGGGCGGCCAGCACCACGCGCAGCGGGCGGTCGGTGGCGAACGCCTCGACCACGGCCAGCCCGATCTCCGAGGTGCCACCGACCAGCAGCACGCTGTGCGGGTTGCCGAGGGCGTCGATCATGGTGGGGTGCTCCGCTTCGTGGGGCTGGTTCGTCGGGTCGGGGACGGGATCGGTCAGGTCAGCTCGAGGCGGCGCGCCATGTCCGAGCTGAACACGCGGCCCGGGTCGGCGGCGTCGCGGATCTTGCGCCACTCGTCGAACCGGGGGTAGCCGCGGCGGAACGTCTCGGCCGTGGTCCGGGACTCCTTGGCCAGGTACAGCCGACCGCCGGCGGCGAGCACCAGCTCGTCCAGCTCGGTGCAGAACCGGTCGAGCCCGCGGGCCACCGGGAAGTCCACGGTGATCGTCCAACCGGGCACCGGGAACGACAGCGGCGCCGGGTTGCCCTCGCCGAACCGCTTGAGCACGTTGAGCCCCGAGCAGTGCGGCGAGTGCGCGATCTTCTCCACGATCCGGCGGAACGTCGGCTCCTCGCCGAACGGCACCACGAACTGGTACTGCAGGAACCCGCGCGAGCCGTAGAGCCGGTTCCAGTCCCCGAACAGGTCGAGCACCTGGTAGAAGGTCGAGATGTTCTGCACCGCGCCGCGCTGGCGCTGCGGCGCCTTGCGGTACCAGAGCTCGCTGAACGCGCGCAGCGTGTAGCGGTTGGCCAGGCCGTTCGGGAACACGTCCGGGACGGTCAGCAGCTGCGGGGCGTCGAACTTGAGCGGTTGCCCGCGGAGCTTCGCCGGCAGCTGGTCGACCGTGGCCAGCGAGCCGCGGGTGAGCACCGCGCGACCCAGCGCGGCGCCGGTGGTCGTGGTGTCGAACCAGGCCGCCGAGTAGCCGTAGGTGTCGTCGGAGCCGTCGGTGAGCAGCGCCATCAGCTCGTCGAGGTCGGCGGTGCGGTCGGTGTCGACCACGAAGTACGCCGACTCGGTGCGGTGCAGCTGCACGGTCGCCCGGACGATCACGCCGGTCAGCCCCATGCCGCCGACGGTGGCCCAGAACAGCTCGGCGTCCGGGCCGTCCGGGGTCAGGCCGCGGACCGTGCCGTCGGCCAGCACGACGTCCATGGCCAGCACGTGGTTGCCGAAGCTGCCCTTGGTGTGGTGGTTCTTGCCGTGCACGTCGGCGCCGATCGCGCCGCCGATGGTGACCTGGCGGGTGCCCGGCAGCACCGGCACCCACAGCCCGAACGGCAGCGCGGCCCGCATCAGGGTGTCCAGGCTGACCCCGGCGTCGACCACCGCGACGCCGCTGTCGGCGTCGATCGAGTGCACCCGGGCCAGGCCGGTCATGTCCAGCACGACGCCGCCGGCGTTCTGCGCCGGGTCGCCGTAGGAGCGGCCCAGGCCGCGGCAGATGATCCCGCGCGGGCCCGCCGCGGTGACCGCGTTCGCCACCTCGTCCACGGAGCGGGGCACGAGCACCCGGGCGACGGTCGGGGCGGTGCGGCCCCAGCCGCGCAGGCTCGTCGTAGCTGGCATCGGGCCAAGGTTACTCCGGGCCGAAATCGCGCTGGACCCTCCACCCGCTGCCGGCTCGACGCTGCGTCCATGGCGATCAAGCGACCCGTGCACCGGGTGACCCTGCAGCTCACGGCCGGTGCGGCGGCCGTCCCCGAACTGGGCAAGATGCTCGGCCAGACCGGCGTGAACCTGATCGAGGTCAAGCGCCGCTACGACGAGGCCAGCGCCGGTCAGCGCGGCGACGTGGTGCCCGCGCTGATCACCGTGTTCGACGACCGCTCGTTCACGCTGGAACTGCGCACCCCGCCGACGTCGTTCCTGATCCGCCGGGCGCTCGGCTCGGCCGGCTCGGCCCGCCCGGGCCACCAGCCGGCCGGCACGCTCAGCCGGGGCGCGCTGCGGTCGGTGGCCGAGCGCAAGCTGGCGGACCTGAACACCGACGACGTGGCGGCCGCGATGCGCATCGTCGCCGGCACCGCGCGCTCGATGGGGGTGCTGGTGGAGGACTGACCGACCGTCGCGGATCAACCGGATGGCCGGGGAACCGGAGGTGGGACGGCACTATTGTCGGCCGGGTGACCGTCCCGCCGCCGGACCCCGCCCACCAGCCGGGCATCCGGCTCTCCGACGCCGACCGCGAGCGCGCCGCCACCCTGCTGCACCAGGCCCTCGCCGAGGGCCGGATCACCGTCACCGAGCTGGAGGAGCGGCTGTCGACGGTCTACGCCGCCCGGTACGAGGCCGACCTCCTCCCGCCGCTGGCCGACCTGCCGGGCGGGCAGCCGGCGGCGCACAAGCCGGTCGCCGTGCCGTCGGGGGAGCCGGTGGTGCTGCGCGCCGGCATGTCGACGATCAAGCGGAGCGGCGAGTGGTCGGTGCCGGCCCGGCTCGAGGTGCACACCGGGATGGGCGGCTCGGCGGTGCTGGACTTCACCGAGGCCGACAACCCGCACCCGGTGGTGGAGATCGACCTGGAGCTGGGGGCCGGCTCGGCGAAGATCATCGTCCCGGACGAGGCCACGGCCAACGTCGACGGCGTGGTGGCGACCATGGGCACGGTCAAGTCCAAGGTGCCGTCCAAGCCGCGCCCGGGCGTCCCGCACTTCGTGGTGACCGGCCGCGCCTCGATGGGCTCGGTCGTCGTCCGCCGCCGCTTCCGCTGGGGTCGTGCGTGAGTTTCATGCCCATGGGCATGAAACTCACGCACGAGGTCAGAGGCGGGACAGTTCGTCGGTGAGGTCGTCGAGGCCCAGGCTGCCCTGCGAGAGCGCGGCGGCGTGCCAGGCCTTGAGGTCGAAGTCCGGGCCGCGGGCGGCGCGCGCGGCGTCCCGGCCGGCCAGCCAGGCCCGCTCGCCGAGCTTGTAGCTGATCGCCTGCCCGGGCCAGCCCAGGTACCGGACGATCTCGCTGTCCAGGAACGCCGGCGGCCGCCCGCAGTGCGCGCCGAAGAACTCCCGGGCCACCGCCGGGGTCCACCGCTCGCCGGGGTGGACGGGGGAGTCGTCGGGAACCCGCAGCTCCAGGTGCATCCCGATGTCGATGACCACCCGGATCGCCCGCATCTGCTGGGCGTCGAGGTAGCCGAGCCGGGCGCCGGGCAGGGTCAGGTAGCCCAGCTCGTCCATCAGCCGCTCGGCATAGAGCGCCCAGCCCTCGGTGTTGCCGGACTGGGTGCCCAGCGTGACCTGGTAGGTGGAGAGCCGGTCGGCCAGGTGGGTCCACTGCGCGAACTGCAGGTGGTGGCCCGGCACGCCCTCGTGGTACCAGGTGCTGACCAGCCCCCAGAGCGGGAACCGGGTCTCGCCCAGGGTGGGCAGCCAGGTCCGGCCCGGGCGGGTGAAGCCCAGCGCCGGGCGGGTGTAGTACGGCGCCGCCGCGCTGCCCGCCGGCGCGATCATCGCCTCCACCGTGCGCACCGGTTCGGCCAGGTCGAAGTGGGTGCCGTCGAGGTCGGAGACGGCGGTGTCCATCATCTCCTGCAGCCAGGCGCGCACCTCCTCGACGCCCTCCACGGCCAGACCGTTCTCGTCGAGGTGACGCATGGCGGCCACCGGCTCCGCGCCCGGCAGGACGGTGCCGGCCTCGCGGCGCAGCTCGTCGTCCAGCCGCCGGAACTCCTCCCAGCCCCACGCGTAGGCCTCGGCCAGGTCCAGGTCGGCCCCGGTGCTCAGCCGGGCGCCGAGCCGGTAGCGCTCCGGGCCGACGGCGTCCGGGGTGCCCTGGGCGGCCGGCAGGTACCGGGTCGAGAGGAACTCGCGCAGCTCGCCCACGGCGGCCTGCGCGGCCAGCGCCCCGGCGTCCAGGTCGGCCCGGACGGCGCCCGGCAGGTCGGCGGGGGCGCCGTTGGCGAAGGTGGGGAACCAGGCGCCCGCCATCCACTCGTCGAGCTGGCCGACGACTGTCTCGACCTGGCGGGGCGCGGTGTGCAGCCCGCGCCGCGACCCCTCGGCCAGCGACGCGGTGTACCCGGCGTAGGCCTGCGGGACCTTGGCCAGCCGACGGGCGACGACGGCCCAGTCGTCCGCGGTCTCCGTGGGCATCAGCTCGAACAGCTGCCGCACCTGCTGGTGCGGGCCGAAGATGTTGCGCATCGTGCGCAGGTGCTCCTGCGCCTCGCCGACCGCGAGCTGCGCGGACAGCCGTTCGCGCAGCAGCCGCGCGCAGCGCCGGTCGTCGTCGTCGGCCACGGTCGCCCCCGGCAACCGGTCGAGCACGTCGCGGGCCAGCGCGTCGGTGGCCGCGTGGCCGTCCGGCGACAGGTCGGGGACGCGGTCGTCGCCGGGGTGGGTGCCCAGCGTGGTCGCCACCCGGGTGTCCAGGTCGGCGAGGCGGCGGACGTAGTCGTCGGCGAGGGCGCGCACCCCGACCGGTTCGGCCGGATCGGTGGGCTGGCGGGGGATGGTCACCCGGTGATCGTGCCGCCGCCGGCCGCGGTCGGCCACCGCCGCCGGGGCCCGCCCGGTCGCGGGCCGGTGGCCGATACCCTGAGCCGGTGACCGCGACCAGCTCCGCCCCGGACCGGCTCGGCCTGGTGGCCCAGCTCAGCCGGTTCGTCGCCATCGGCGCGCTGTCCGCACTCGTCGACTTCGGCGTCTACCACCTGCTGCTCGGCGCGGGGACCTGGGTGCACGCGGCCAAGGCGATCAGCTTCGTCCTCGGCACCACCACGGCGTACCTGCTCAACCGGCGCTTCACCTTCGCCGCGAGCGACGGGGGCCGCAGCCGGTTCGCCGGCTTCGTGCTGCTCTACGGCACCACGTTCGCGCTGAACATCGGGATGAACGCGCTGATGCTCGCGGTGCTGCCGGACCTCCCGCTGCGGGTCAGCCTGGCCTGGGTGATCGCCCAGGCCACCGCCACCGCGATCAACTTCGTGATGCTGCGGACGGTCGTCTTCCGCACCTGACCGTCGAGAACGACGCTACGGGATCAACTTCGCCGAAGTCGATCCCACGACGTCGTTCTCGACGGGGGTCAGGCGCGGGTGAAGCGCTCGGCCTTGCCCTGGCGCAGCAGCCGCAGCCACTGCGCGAACTGCCGCGGGCTGCGCTTGGTGATCAGGAAGTACCAGGCGAACCGCGGGTACTCCAGCAGCCCGACCTTGCGCATGCCCGGCTGCGACACCAGGTAGCCGCGGTTGCGGTAGGTGTAGTAGCGCTTCACCGGGTCGTCGGGGTCGCGGGCGTGCAGCCGCCCGCGCAGCATCGGCTTGTCGTCCTCGGCGCCGGTCGGGTGCAGGTAGGCCGCGCCCAGCGCGGTGCCGAACGCCAGCCCGGAGCGGACCAGCCTGCGGTGCATCTCCACCTCGTCGCCGCGGACGAACAGCCGCAGGTCCGGCACGCCCACCACGTCGATGGTGGCGGCCCGGAACAGCGCCCCGTTGAACAGCGCGGCGATGTCGGGCAGCAGTTCGGAGTCCGCGCCGTGCTCGACGTCGGCGGCCAGCGCGGCCCGGGACCGGTGCCAGGTCAGCCCGCGGCGGACCGGGAAGGCCAGCCGGTCGGGCTCGTCCTTGTCGGCCACCACCGGCGACACCGCGGCCAGCCCGCGCCGCTCGGCCACCTCGACCAGGGTGGCCAGCACGGTCTCGTCGGCGGCCCGGCCGTCGTCGTCGCCGAGCCAGATCCACTCCGCGCCCATGGCCAGGGCGTGCAGCATGCCCAGGGCGAACCCGCCGGCCCCGCCCAGGTTGTTCCACGACGGCAGCCAGGTGGCCGGCAGCCCGCAGGACTCGACGACCTCGCGGGACGGCCGGTCCGGGCCGTTGTCGACGACGATCAGGTGCGCGATCGGGTGGGTCTGCTTGGCCAGCGAGTCCAGCGCGTCGACGAGCAGGTCGCTCCGGTGCCGGGTGACGACCACCGCGACGACGGATCCGGGGGGCAGCGCCTGGGTGGTCACCGGGCGTCGATCTCGGCCAGCACGTCACGTCCCTTGTAGTGCATCAGCACCTCGCGCAGCGGTCCGTGCTCGCGGATGGTGCCGCGGTCCATCCAGATCGCGGTGTCGCAGAGGTCGGCCAGGAACTCGTCGGAGTGCGAGGCGAAGACCAGGATCCCGGACCGGTCGACCAGTTCGTGCAGCCGGGCGCGGGCCTTGGCCAGGAACTCCGCGTCGACCGCGCCGATGCCCTCGTCGAGCAGCAGGATCTCCGGGTCGATGCTGGTCACCACGCCCAGCGCGAGCCGCACCCGCATGCCGGTGGAGTAGGTGCGCAGCGGCATCGCCAGGTAGTCGCCGAGCTCGGTGAACGTGGCGATGTCGTCGACCTTGGCTTCCATCTGCTTGCGGGTCATGCCCAGGAACAGCCCGCGGATCAGGATGTTCTCCAGCCCGGAGATCTCCGGGTCCATGCCGACCGCCAGGTCGAACACCGGGGCGACCTTGCCGACCACCCGGGCCCGGCCGCGGGTGGGCTCGTAGATGCCCGACATCAGCCGCAGCAGGGTGGACTTGCCGGCCCCGTTGTGGCCGACCAGCGCCACCCGCTCGCCCTGGCGCAGCGAGACGGTGATGTCCCGGAGCGCCTCGATGATCGGCACCTTGGACCCGGTGCCGATGGCGCCGCCGGCCCGGCCGAGCACCGCCTTCTTCAGCGAACGGGTCTTGGCGTCGAACACGGGGAAGTCGACGGCCGCGCCGTCGATGTCGATGCTGACCATGACGCTCCTCTAGACCCAGTACGCCACGCGGGAGCGGTAGTTGCGCAGGCAGACCAGCGCCGCGACGCAGCCCACCACGGTGATCGCCCCGACCACGATCCAGTGGTGCCAGACGATGTCCCTGCCCAGCAGCGGCTGGCGCAGGATCTCCACGAAGTGCAGCACCGGGTTGATCTCGGCGATCCGGGCGCGCTCGGCGACCGCCGGGTTGCGCAGCAGGGTCTCGTACTGCCACACGATCGGGGTCATGAAGAACAGCAGCTGGGTGAGGCTGGCGATGATCGGCGGGATGTCCCGGAACCGGGTGGCCACGATGCCCGACAGCACCGCGATCCAGGCGCCGTTGAGCACCAGCACCGCGAACGCCGGGATCGCCAGCAGCAGCGTCCAGCTCAGCGGCTGCGGGAAGATGATCATCAGGATGCCCCAGATGACCAGGTTGTGCAGGAAGAACAGCGTCTGCCGCCAGATCAGCCGGTAGACGTGCAGGCTCAGCGGCGCCGGCAGGAACCGGATCAGCCCCTCGTTGGCGATGAACACCTCGCTGCCCTCGAGGATGCAGCCGCTGACGAAGTTCCAGATCAGCAGGCCGGTGGCCACGTAGGGCAGGAAGGTGGCGATGTCCTCGCCGAACAGCGCGCCGTAGAGGATGCCCATCGCGGTGGCGATGACGCCCATGCTGATGCTGATCCACAGCGGCCCGAGCACCGAGCGCCGGTAGCGCTGCTTGATGTCCTGCCAGCCGAGGTAGCCCCACAGCGGCCGCTGCTTCCAGCCGCCGCGCAGGTCGCCGAACGCGCGGCTCCAGCTGCGCGGCCCGGGAGCGTCGGCCAGCGCCGGGCGGTCGGACGCGGTCTCCTCGGCGCGGTCGTCACCAGCCGTCATCGTCTGCGCCACCGGGCGAGGGTACCTGCGGGTACCGGCGGGCCCGTGGGCGGTGTTGGCAGCCGGTCCACGGCCCGGCCGGGCGCCGTTCGCCGCAGCGTCGAGCCGTCGACGGCCCGGGTCGCGATACTGCTGCTCCCGACACGCTTCGTGAGGAGACCACCTGTGGCTCATCCCTTCGTGCGTCGCGGCGCGCTCGGCGTCGCGACCGCCGTCTCCATCGGTGTGACGGCGGCGTTCACCGCCGGTCCGGTCCCGGAACCGCCCGCCGATCAGGGTTTCACGCTGACGATCCTGCACAACAACGACGGCGAGTCACAGCTGCTCGGCGCTCCCGCCGACCCGGCCTACGGCGGCATCGCCCGGTTCGTGACGCTGGTGCGGGCCCTGCAGGAGGCCGCCACCGCGGCCCCGGACAGCGGCGTGGTCACCGTGTCCTCCGGGGACAACTACCTGGCCGGGCCGAGCTTCGCGGCCAGCCAGGACAAGGGCCCGCCGTTCTACGACTCGATCGGTCTGGCCGAAGTCGGCTACGACGCGCTGGCCATCGGCAACCACGAGTTCGACTTCGGCCCCGACACGCTGGCCGACTTCATCTCCGGGTTCGACCCGGGGACCCCGTTCCTGTCGGCCAACCTGGACGTCTCGGCCGAACCGCGGCTGGCCGAGCTGGCCGACGCCGGCCGGATCGCGCCGAGCACCGTGGTCGAGGAGGCCGGCGAACGCATCGGCATCATCGGCGCCACGACCCCGGCCCTGCGGTCGATCTCCAGCCCGCGCGACGTCGTCGTCGAGCAGGACGTGCTCGGCATCGTGCAGACCGAGGTCGACAAGCTCACCGCGGACGGCGTCGACAAGATCGTGCTGATCTCGCACCTGCAGGACGTCGGCGAGGACCGGGCGCTGATCGGCCAGCTGCGCGGGGTCGACGTGGCCATCGCCGGCGGCGGGGACGAGCTGCTGGCCAACCCCGGCAACCCGCTCGTCCCCGGCGACGAGGTGTCGCTCGACCCGGCCACCGGGGCCCCGTTCGGCTACCCGATCGCGGTCCCCGACGCCGACGGCCGGACGGTCCCGGTGGTGACCACCGCGGGCGACTACAAGTACGTCGGCCGGCTGGTCGTGACGTTCGACGACGCCGGCGCGGTCACCGCGGTCGACCCCGGCTCGGGCCCCGTGCGGGTGTCCGGCGTGGAGGCCGACGCGGTCGCGCCCGACCCGACCGTGCAGGCCGAGGTGGTCGAGCCGGTGACCGCCTACACCGCGGACCTGGCCGCGACCGTGCTGGCGCAGAGCGAGGTGGCCCTGGAGGGCCGCCGCGAGCCCGGTGTGCGCACCGTCGAGACGAACCTGGGCAACCTGCTCGCCGACGCCCTGCTCGACGCCGGCCAGGACGGGGCCGAGGAGTTCGGGGTGGCGGCGCCGCAGGTCGCGCTGCAGAACGGTGGCGGCATCCGGAACAACTCGCTCATCCCGGCCGGCCCGGTGACCGAGCTGGACACCTTCGCCGTCGCCCCGTTCGCCAACTTCGTGGCCGTGGTGCCGGACGTGCCGCGCGCGCAGTTCAAGGAGCTGCTGGAGAACGCGGTGTCGCAGCTGCCGACGGCCGACGGCCGGTTCGCCCAGGTCGCCGGGTTCCGGTTCACCTGGAGCGCGGCCGGGGTGGCGCAGGTGACCGCCGAGGACGGCACCGTCACCACGCCGGGCACCCGGGTCACCGAGGTGGTGCTCGACGACGGCACCCCGCTGGTCACCGGGGGTGTCGTCGTGGACGGGCCGCCGGTGTCGGTGGCGACCAACGACTTCTCCGCCCGCGGCGGGGACGTCTACCCGTTCCGGGGTCTGCCGTTCACCTCGGTCGGGGTGAGCTACCAGCAGGCGCTGGCCGCCTACCTGACCGACGACCTGGGCGGCGCGATCACCGCCGCCGACTACCCCGAGGGCGGCGAGGGCCGCATCACCCCGGTCCCGTAACCCCACCCCGGAAGTTCAGGAAAGCCACGTTCCTGCCCGCACAGGGCCGGAACGTGGCTTTCCTGAACCTGGAGCGACGGGGGTAGGGGTCAGAGGTACTGGCCGGTGCCGCGGGTGAGGCCCTCGGTGCCCGGTTGCGGCGTGGCGCCCGGGGGCAGGCCGCGGCGCATCTGCTCCAGCTGCGCGCGGGCCGCCATCTGCTGGGCGAACAGCGCGGTCTGGATGCCGTGGAACAGGCCCTCCAGCCAGCCCACCAGCTGAGCCTGGGCGATCCTGAGCTCGGCATCGGTCGGGGTGCTGTCGGCGCTGAACGGCAAGGTGATCCGCTCGAGCTCATCGACCAGCTCAGGGGACAGGCCATCTTTCAGCTCGGCGATGGAGGCCTGGTGGATGATCCCCATCCGCTGCCGGCTGGCGTCGTCGAGCGGCGCAGACTTCACCTCGTCCAGAAGCTGACGGATCATGTTGCCGATCCGCATCACCTTGGCAGGCTGCTCGACCATCTCGGTCACCGAGCGCGGGCTCTCGTCGTCGTCGGTCTCCACCTGCGCCACCGGAGGCCCTTCGACTGCCATGGCGTTGGGGGTGACCACGAAGATCCGACCGTCCTCGGTGGCACC
>JASLAP010000354.1 GCA_030147065.1 Pseudonocardia sp.
AGGCTCAGTGGAAGACGACGGTCTTGTTGCCGTGCAGCAGGACCCGGTCCTCCAGGTGCCAGCGCAGGCCGCGGGCCAGCACCAGGCGCTCGGCGTCGCGGCCGCGGCGGACCATGTCCGCGGCGGTGTCGCCGTGGTCGACCCGGATGACGTCCTGCTCGATGATCGGGCCGGCGTCCAGTTCCGGGGTGACGTAGTGGCAGGTCGCGCCGATCAGCTTCACCCCGCGGGCGTAGGCCTGGTGGTAGGGGCGCGCGCCGACGAACGACGGCAGGAAGCTGTGGTGGATGTTGACCACCCGCCCGGCCCAGGCCCGGCACAGCTGCGGCGGCAGGATCTGCATGAACCGGGCCAGCACCACCGCGTCCGGCTCGCAGCCGTCGACCAGCTCGCGCAGCCGGCCGAACGCCGCGTCCTTGCTCTGCCCGGCCGGCGGGAACGGCACGTGGTGGAACGGGACGCCGTGCGCGCGCACGATGTCGCCGAGGGCGTCGTGGTTGCCGATCACCGCGGCCAGCCGCACCGGTAGCTCGCCGGTCGCCACCCGGCCGAGCAGGTCGTGCAGGCAGTGCGCCTCCCGGCTGACCAGCAGCACCGCCCGCTTGGGCACGCCGGTGTCGGTCACCGTCCAGCTGGCCTCGGCGCCGAGGTCGGCGGCGATCGCGGCGAACCGCTCGCGCAGCTCGGCCGCGTCGAACGGCACCGAGGACGCCCGCACCACCTGCCGGGTGAAGAACCAGCCGGTCTCCGGGTCGGAGTGGTAGCCGGCCTCGGTGATCCAGCCGCCCGCCCCGGCCAGGAACGTCGAGATCCGGGCCACGATCCCGGTGGTGTCCGGGCAGCTCAGCGTGATGACGTAGCGACGCTCCGCGGTGGGGTCCACCCCCGGAATGGTGTCACCGGACGTCGACGCGGCCCACGGGCCCCTCACCCCTGTCGGGCGGCCAGCCACTCCCGGGTGAACGCGGTCTCGATCTCCAGCAGCCGCAGCACCTGCTCGGCGATCATCGTCTCCAGCTTGCCGCCCATGATCGGCACCCGGACCACCACCTCGGCCCGGACCATGAACTCGCTGCCCTCGTCCAGGTCGCGCAGGCCCATGGCGCCGGCCGCGCTCACCGGCGTGCCGGGCACCCGGACCCCCACGTCGCCGCGGTAGCCCGCGGGGTGCGGGTGCACCGACTCGTCGCGCTCGATCACCAGGTCGTCGCCGACCAGCGACTGCACCAGCGGCGGCAGCACGGCGTGGTCCAGGCCCTGCCGCAGCCGGTACCGGACGCCGTCGCCGTCGACGGAGTGCTCCAGCAGGGCCGCGCCGGGCCCACCCAGCTTCTCCAGCCGGGCCCGGAGGTAGTCCGGGTCGGCCATCACGACGAACGTCTGCTCGGCGGTGAACGGCGACGTGGACCGGTAGTGGATCGGGCGGGCCATGCGCGGAGGCTACCGTTGCCCCCCGTGCCGGTTCCTGATGTGGCGAGCGCGCTCGCCCCGCTGACCACCCTCCGGCTGGGCGGCCCGGCCCGCCGGCTGGTCGAAGCCACCACCGCGGACGCCGTCGTCGAGGCGGTGCGCGCCGCGGACGCCGACGATGAGCCGTTGCTGCTCGTCGGCGGTGGGTCCAACCTGCTGATCAGCGACGACGGCTGGCCGGGCACGGTGGTCCGGGTGGCCACCACCGGCCGGACCACCGCTGCCCGCCCCGACGGCTCGGTGCTGCTCACCGCCGAGGCCGGCGAGGAGTGGGACGACCTGGTCGCGGCCACCGTCGCCGACGGCCTGGGCGGGCTGGAGTGCCTGTCCGGCATCCCGGGCCGGACCGGCGCCACCCCGGTGCAGAACGTCGGGGCGTACGGGGTGGAGATCGCCGACCTGCTGGTCGACGTCGACCTCTACGACCGGCGCGCCGACGTCGTCCGCGCGCACGTCCCGGCCGCCGAACTCGGCCTGGCCTACCGGACGAGCGTGCTGAAGGGGAGCGCCGACGCCGTCGTGCTGCGGGTGCGGTTCGCGCTGACCGGGGACGCCACCAGCGCCCCGATCCGCTACCCGGAACTGGCCAGGGCGCTGGGCGTCGAGCCGGGTGCCCGGGCGCCCGCCGCCGCCGTCCGGGAGGCCGTGCTGGCCCTGCGCCGCGGCAAGGGGATGGTGCTCGACGCCGCCGACCACGACACCTGGAGCGCCGGCTCGTTCTTCACCAACCCGATCCTGGCCGAGGCCGACGCGCCGCCGGCCGCGCCGCGCTGGCCGGCCGGTCCGGGCCTGGTCAAGGTGCCGGCCGCGTGGCTGATCGAGCACGCCGGCTTCCGCCGCGGGCACGCCGGTCCGGGTGGGCGGGCGGCGCTGTCGGGCAAGCACGTGCTCGCGCTCACCAACCGGGGCGCCGCCACCACCGCCGACCTGGTCGCGCTGGCCCGCGAGGTGCGCGACGGGGTGCGCGACACGTTCGGGATCACCCTGGCGCCGGAGCCCGTGCTGGTCGGCTGCGCTCTCTGACTGCGTACCGTGGGCGGTCGCGGAGGCAACCGGAGAGGGGTCCGGGCGTCTTCACAGAGGTACGTCCGCGGGGGAACCGAGGGGAGCAATGCGCCGGATCCTGCTGGTCCTGGCCATCGTCGTGATCGGGTCGCTGGGGGTGGTCACGGCGGCGTCGGGTGGCCAGTTCCGGCTCGGGACGCCGCCCGCACCGGGTGCCGCGCCCACCGCGCCGGACACCCCCGCAGCGCCCGCCACGCTGGCCTTCACCCCGGCTGCCGGCGCCACCGGGGTCGCGCCGTCCGGTCCGGCCACCGTAGCGGTGACCGACGGCACGCTGACCGACGTCACCCTCACCGCGGCCGGGGGCGAGCCGGTCGCCGGTGAGCTCACCGCCGACCGCACCGGCTGGACCAGCACCGGCGCCCTCGACTACGACACGTCCTACACCTGGAGCGGTACCGCCACCGGCGCCGACGGGGCGCCGGTCCCGGTGGCCGGGACGTTCAGCACGGTGGCCCCGGCGGAGGTCGTCCGCGGCATCATCAACATCGGCGACGACCGCACGGTCGGCGTCGCCGCGCCGGTGCGGATCCAGTTCGACGACCACGTCGAGGACCGGGCCGCGGTGGAGCGGGCGCTGTCGGTGGAGACCTCGGTGCCGGTCGAGGGCTCCTGGGGCTGGCTGCCGGACGAGAACGGCGGCTCCCGGGTCGACTACCGGCCCAAGGACTACTGGCCCGCGTACACGACGGTGACGGTCACCGCGGACCTGTACGGCGTGGCCTATGGCGACGGCCGCTACGGCGCCGCCGACGTCACCACCACCTTCGAGATCGGCCGGGCCCAGGTGGTCAAGGCCGACGCGGCCAGCTACCGGATGGTCGTGCTGGTCGACGGCCAGCAGGTCGCGGACTACCCGGCCAGCTACGGCCTGGACTCCGACCCGCAGCGCAACACCCGCTCGGGCATCCACGTGGTCTCGGAGAAGTTCACCGACAAGCGGATGGTCAGCGAGCGCTACGGCTACGACCTGATCGAGAAGTGGGCCGTGCGGATCAGCAACAACGGCGAGTTCATCCACGCCAACCCGGCCTCGTCCGCGGCGCAGGGCTCGGCGAACGTCTCGCACGGCTGCGTGAACCTGTCGACCGCCGACGCCAAGGCCTACTACGACACCGCGCTCTACGGCGATCCGGTGGAGGTCACCGGCACCGGGGTGCCGCTCGGCCCGCAGGACGGCGACATCTCCGACTGGACCTACTCCTGGGAGCAGTGGCAGGACCTGTCCGCCCTGTAGCGCGGGTTTCCGGCCGGCCGCGGCCGGGGTACGTCCCGGCCATGAGCATCCCCGACGACCTGTCCGCGACCCGCGCCGAGCCGCTGCCCGAGGAGCGGGCCGTCGAGCACGGCGACGAGGACCGCCGGGCCGAGGCGGCGGCGATCCTGGCCGACTCCGAGGAGCGCATCGCCGGCGCGGTCGAGGGCAACGAGCCGGCCGACGGCGCCGACGAGCGCCGGACCAGCGCGGAGACCGTCGAGCCGTAGCGGCCCGTCAGCCCTCCCGGTACGCCCGGGAGGCGTTCACCTGCGCGCGCGGCTTGAGCACGATCTGGTCGATGTTGACGTTGCTGGGCCGGGTGGCCGCGAACGCGATCACGTCGGCCACGTCGTCGGCGGTCAGCGGGGTCAACCCCTGGTAGACCTGGTCGGCGCGCTGGGCGTCGCCCTCGAAGCGGACCAGCGAGAACTCCGTCTCGACCAGGCCGGGCAGGATCTCGGTGAGCCGGATCGGCTGGCCCATCAGCTCCCCGCGCAGCGTCCGGTGCAGCATCGCCTGGGCGTGCTTGGCCCCGGTGTACCCGGCGCCGTTGTCGTAGGTCTCCACCGCCGCGATCGACGTCACCGTGACGATATGGCCGTCGCCCGAGGCCAGCAGGGCCGGCATCAGCGCCTTCGTGACCCGCAGCGTGCCGATCACGTTGGTCTCGTACATCCAGCGCCAGTCGTCCTCGTCGGCGCCGATCACCGGCTCCAGGCCCTTGGCGCCGCCGGCGTTGTTGACCAGGAGGCGGCAGTCCGGGACGGCGGCGCCGAACGCCGACACCGACTCCGGGTCGGTGACGTCCAGGCGCAGCGCGGTGCCGTCGATCTCGGCGGCGATCTCGGCGCACCGGTCCACCCGGCGGGCGCCGAGCACCACGTGGAAGCCGGCCCCGGCCAGCGCACGGGCGGTCGCGGCGCCGATGCCCGAGCTGGCTCCGGTGACGACGGCGGTGGGTCGGTCGCTCATGCGACGAGCCTAGCCGGGGTCACTCCACGCCCTGCTGGGCCGACCGCGACCCGCGCCGCGCGGCGGACCGCTGCCAGGCGAACACGCCGAAGCCGAAGCCGCCTATCAAGATCCCGGTCAGCGACGTGGTGAACAGCAGGTCCAGCGGCCGCCCGGCGACGAACCAGGCGATCAGCAGCCCCACGGCCAGAACCGTCCACAGCGCGGTGCCCACCGCGGCGACCACCCCGGGCCGGCTCAGCGAGGCGGGGAGTGGCGGCGGATCGGTCACCGGGCCACTGTAGGGCCTCCGGCGAGCCCACTCTTGCGACCTGAGTACAGGTTAGGCTAACCTCAGCCCGTCGCTTCGTGGTGGGAGCGGCGCGTCAGTTCGGGAAGACTCGGGGTCCCGGCCACCGGCCGGGGCCCCGAGTTCCGTTCCGGGCCCGCCCGCGCTGCTCAGAGGCCGTAGACGCGCACCCAGTCGATCTCCATCCGGACCTCCGGCGGGGTGCGCCCGTCCAGGGCGGGGGTCCAGCCGTCGTCGGACGGCCCGACGTCCTGCTGGACGACCAGGTGCATGGGGCGGGTGGGGATGTGCGCCGGATCGGTGGTCCGGAAGACCTCCTGGCCGTCGACGAACCCCGCGACGTGGTCGGGGGTCCACTCGACGGCGTAGGTGCGCCACTCGGTGAAGTCGCCGACGACGGTGCTGCCGACCTGGTCGTTCTCCGCGCCGAAGTGCACCACGAAGTTGGTCTCGGCGCGGTCGGGATCGGGGGTGTCCAGGAAGTCGATCTCCCCGCCCTCCGGCCAGTCCTCGGCGTCCGGCCACAGCAGCACGGCCGGCCGGTAGCCGGCCCCGGGCTCGGTGCGGGCCCGCACCTCCCACCGGCCGTGGGTCTGGCCGGGCAGCCAGGCCACCCCGCCGGACTGCAGGCCGCGAGCGGTGACGGTCAGCACCCCGTCGACCACCGACAGGCTGTCCTCCGACCGGCTGCCGTTGCCGCCGGCGGCACCGCCCGTGTAGGGGAACCAGAACGCCGGGCCGAGCACCGGGGCGTCGAACTCGTCGGCGGCCACCAGGGGCCAGCCGCCGACCACCGCGGCCTCGGTGCCGGCCGGCACGGCGGGGTCCAGGGCGATCCGGTCGGCGCCCAGGGCCGTGCTCGCACTCGCCCGGTCCTCGTCCTCGCGGTCCTCGGCGGCGGCGACGCGCGGTGGTGCGTCCGCCGCCGGGTCCGGCCAGAACCCGACCACCAGGGCGAACGCCCCGACCACCCCCACGAGCGTGGCGAGCAGCAGGGTCAGGACGACCGTCCCCCAGCTCGAGCCGGGCCGATCGTGGTGCGGGGGGACGACCGCGATCTCCTGCGTGTCGGGCACGGGCGCACCCTAGGACGGGCGACCGCTGCCGTGGGCCCGACGCGGCGAGCGCCGGCCGGGTCTGCGCCAGCCCGACGAGAACTTCCGGCGAACGGTGGGCGACATCGGGGTGCCGGGCGGGTGGCGCCGTTCCCGTCCGGGTTGCTGCCGTTGGCCGCTCCGCCGGGATGCCGGGGGACCGACGGGTAACGGGGCGAGCGCATCACGGATGCTCGCCGGAGCCGGAGCCGGAGCCGGAGCCGGAGCCGGAGCCGGAGCCGGAGCCGGAGCCGGAGCCGGAGCCGGAGCCGGAGCCGGAGCCGGAGCCGGAGCCGGGCTTCCGGGCACCGTCGTCGTGCCCGTCGCTGTGTTCGTCGTCGTGTTCGTCGTGCTTCCCGGATCCGTCGTCATCGCCGGAGTCGCGGTCACTGCGGGAGCCGCGGTCGCTGCGGGAGTCGCCGTCCGTCCCGGGCCCGTCCCCGGAGCCGTCCTTCGTGGCGGGTCGGCGGTCGTCCCCGGGCTTCCGGCCGTCGCTGTCCCTGTCGTTGTCGCTGTCCAGGGAGTACTGGGCGACCCAGTCCACGTGCATCGTCGACTCCTCGACCGGCCCGTCCTCGGGGAACCAGTCGAGCTGGATGCTCAGGTGCATCGGTCGCGGCGGCAGGACCTCCTGGTCGGTGGTGCGGAACCACTCCTCGCCGTCGACGTAGGCGGTGATCGCGTCCGGCGTCCACTCGACGGCCCAGTTGTGCCACCGCGTGCCGTCGACCTCGACGTCGCCGTGGACCTGGGAGTTGTCCTCGCCGTAGTGGACGAAGATGTCGGTGGTCTGCCGGTCGGCGTCGAGCATCTCCATGAAGTCGATCTCGCCGCCGACCGGGAAGTCCTCGGCGTCCGGCCAGAGCAGCAACAAGGCGTTGTAGGACGGGTCGGCGGCCGGGGCGCGCACCCGACCCTCCCAGCGCCCGTACTTCTGGCCGGCGTCCCAGGCCATCCCTGCGGTGGTGCCGTCCTCGTCCCCGGTGATCGTCAGGATGCCGTCGTCGAGCGAGACCGCCGACGGGGACCGGGTGCCGTTGCCGGCGTGGCCGGGCCCGTCGTAGACGCCCCAGCCGTCCAGGTCCTCGACCGAGTCCCCGTCGAACTCCTCGACGAGGTCGGGCGCACCCCAGCCGTGCCGGACCGCGGCGCTGTCCCCGGCTCCGGCCAGCCGGAGGTCGCCGGGACCGGAACCGTCCCGGTCGCCACCGCCACCGCCACCGCCACCGCCGTCGGCGTCGGCGTCGGACCGGGACGTGCCGGTGTCGGCCCGGACGGCGGTCACCTCCGGGTCGGGCGGGGTGCCGCCGGTGGCCGGCGCGGCCAGCACCACCAGGATCGTCACCCCGGTGGCGAGGTAGCGGCGGACCAGGTCCTCGAGATCGTCGCGGGTCACAGCGGGCCTCCTGTGGTTCGGTGCGATCCGGTGGGTCGGTCGGGCGCGGGTGTCCGCGCGGCCCCCATCCACCCGCCGTCCGGCCGATCGGCGGCGAGGTTGCGGGCCTCGATGGCGTCGTCGTCCTCGGCGGGCGCGGTGGCGGGCCCGCGCGCGCGGCCCGCGTCGCGCTCCGGGAACCAGCGGGTGGACCGGGTGGGCCGCGCCGGGCGGACCGGACCCAGCGGCGCACTCCCCGGCACGGTCGGCCGCGGGCGAGGCGGCTTCGAGCCAGCACCGGCCCGTGTAGCCGGCCTCGCAGTTGGCGACAGGCCTTTCGAGGCTGCGGTCTGGCCAGCGTCGCGACGTTGCGCGGATTCCGCGAGGGCGTGCCGGCCGACCTGCGGCCGGGCGGTCGGCGGACCGGCCGGGGCCGGTACCTGCTCGATGCCCACGGCGCCGGCTGCCGACCGGGCCGTCCCTCCGACGCTGGTCGCCGCGGCCGCGGGCGCGTGCGCCGACGGACCCTCCGCCCGGTTGTGGACCGGAGGGCGATCGGCGTCGTGCCGTCCGGCCCCGGGCGCGGACCGCGCCTCCCCGGCGCCGGCCGGGTCGGGCCGGATCTCGGCCTCGGCGGCGCTGCCGGACGACGCGCCGGCCACCGGAGTGACGGCGGCTGCGGGCGCGGGGTCCAGGACGGCATGCGGCTCGTCGCTCCCTGCGTCGCGAGAAGCGGGAACGGCGGCGGGAGCGGGCGGCTGCGGTG
>JASLAP010000355.1 GCA_030147065.1 Pseudonocardia sp.
GAGTGGGTGACCGACCTGCCGCCGGTGGAGACGACCTTCGACGGCCCGCTGGTCGAGGCGATGGCCGCGGCGCTGCTGGCCGAGGACCCGGGCGCGCAGACCGCGCCCTACATGCTCTCCGGCGGGACCGACGCCAAGGCCTTCGCCGAGCTCGGCATGCGCTGCTTCGGGTTCGCCCCGCTCCGGCTGCCGCCCGACCTGGACTTCGCCTCGCTGTTCCACGGCATCGACGAGCGGGTGCCGGTGGACGCGCTGAAGTTCGGCGCCCGGGTCCTCGACCGGTTCCTGCGCTCGGTCTGAACACCCGGTCCGAACACGTCCGCGAGCTCTCGACGAGGAGTGGTTGCATGGATCTGTCGAACAAGGTCGCCCTGGTCACCGGGGGTGGGTCCGGGATCGGCGCGGCAGCCACCCGGATGCTGGCCGCGGCCGGTGCCCGGGTCGCCGTCGTCGACCTCGACGAGTCCGGGGCCAAGGCGGTGGCCGACGAGGTCGGGGGCCTGGCGATCCCGGGCGACGTCGGTGTACCCGACGCCATGCAGACCATCGTGGACCAGGTCGAGGCGCACTTCGGCCGCCTCGACGTCGTCCTGCTCAACGCCGGGATCACCGGCGGCCAGCCGGGCATCGACGAACTCGACCTGGAGAAGTACCGCACGTTGATGGCGGTGAACGTCGACCACGTGGTGTTCGGGCTGGTCGCGGCGGTGCCGGCGCTGCGCCGGGCCGGCGGCGGTTCGATCGTGGCCACCGCGTCGCTGGCCGGGCTGGTGCCGGTGCCCGGCGGCGCGCTGTACGCGCTGACCAAGCACGCCGTCGTCGGCTACGTCCGCTCGGCGGCCGCGCAGCTGGCCGGGGAGGGCATCCGGGTCAACGCGGTGTGCCCCGGTTTCGCCGACACCCCGCTGATCGCCGCGGCCAAGGACCGCTTCGCCGGCTTCCCGCTGCTGTCCGCGCAGGACGTGGCCGACGCCGTGCGGGGGATCCTGGAGCGCGGCGAGCCGGGGGAGTGCTGGTACGTGCAGCCCGGCCGCGAGCCCGGCCCGTACGGGTTCCGCGGGGTCCCCGGCCCGGCCGGCCACCAGCGCCCGCCGGACCGCGCCACCGACGACGTCTGACCCCTGTCGTGGCGGGGCCCGGCCCCGCCACGACCGTCAGATCGTCGGTTCGGGCATCAGCCGGCCCGTGCGCTTGCGGCGCAGCCACACCTTGCGCACCCCGCCGGGGTAGAGCCGCACCCGGGACAGTTCCCAGCCGCCGAACTCGGCCTGGATGGCCAGCCGCACCGCCGCCGTCATCCGGGGAACGTCTCCGGGCAGCTGCACCGGGCGGTACTCCCACCCGGCATCGGGATTCCCCTCGCCGTCACCTGCGTCGACCGTGCCGGTCGAACCACCTCGTGCCACCGGCTCACCTCCCACCAGTCCGTCCCGGGTCGCGGTGCCGGTCCGCGCGGGCGCCGGCGTCGTCGATGAACTCCGGGTGAATCGGCACCACCCTATGCCCGATTCCGGGACGCCGACCAGGTCCGCTGTGGTCCGGCAGCCGGGAACGGCCTCAGAACGGCCGGCTGACGTCGTCGAGCGCGGCGCGGATCTCGGGCGGCAGCAGCAGCGGCTCGGTCGCCACCGACGCGGACAGCTGGGCCGCGTCCCGGGCCCCGACGACCGCGGCCGCGATCCCCGGCCGGTCCCGCACCCAGGCCAGCGCCACCGCCAGCGGCGAGGTGCCCAGGCCGTCGGCCGCGGTGAGCACGGCGTGCACGATCCGGGCCGAGTGCTCGTTGCGCCGTGCCTCGACGTAGGGGGCCAGCCGGGCCGAGGCGCCGCGCGAGTCGGCCGGGACGCCGCCGGAGTACTTCCCGGTCAGCACGCCGCGCCCGAGCGGTGCCCAGGCCAGCACCCCGACGCCGTGGAACCCGGCGGCCGGCAGCAGGTCCGCCTCCGCCTCCCGGGCCAGCAGCGAGTACTCCACCTGCGCCGAGACCGGCACGCACACCGCCCCGATGGCGCGCGCCCGCTCGGCGGCGGTGGCCAGCTGCCAGCCCCGCGGCGCGACCAGCCCGGCGTAGCGGGCCCGCCCGGACAGCACCGCCACCTGCACCGCGGTCAGCGTCTCGTCCAGCGGCACCCGGCCGTCCGGGTCGGGGACCGCGGGCACCTGCCACAGGTCCAGGTGGTCGGTGCCGAGCTGGGCGAGGCTCGCGTCCAGGGCGGCGAGCAGCGCGCCGCGGGCCGGTTCGACGCCCGACGGCAGCGTCGTCCGGCCGGCGATCACCAGCTCGTCGCGGGCGACACCGGCGACCATCGCCTCGCCGAGCACCGCCTGCGCGGCGCCCCCGGCGTAGGCGTCGCAGGTCTCGACCAGCGTGCCGCCGGCATCGGCGAACGTCGTCAACTGGGCCGTCGCCGTGTCGAGGTCGGTACCGTCACCCCAGGTCAGGGTGCCCAGGCCGAGCCGGGACACGGACAGGCCGCTGGAGCCGACTCCTCGCCGCTGCACGACAGGAGCCTAGGTCGTGTCCCGCGGATCAGGGACGAAGGGCTTCGTGATCCAGGTCGTTCCTGGCAAGGCGCCGGTACGAGCCGTCGTACTGGTTGTACCCGGTCGTGCCGGCAAACGCCGCCAGGGACGGTCTGGGCGCGAAGACCGAGTTCATGATCCGCGGGACGCGGCCTGGGCCGAGCCGCTCGTGACCGCCCCGGTACGGTCCGTCCGTGAGTTGGCTGGAAGTGATCGTTCTCGGCATCGTGCAGGGTCTGACGGAGTTCCTCCCGATCTCCTCGTCGGCCCACCTGCGGATCGTCTCCGCGGTGTTCTTCGGCGAGGACGCGGGTGCGGCGTTCACCGCGGTCACCCAGCTCGGCACCGAGGCCGCGGTGCTCGTCTACTTCGCCCGCGACATCGGGCGGCTGCTCTCGACGTGGTTCCGCGGCTTCACCGACGCCGAGATCCGGCGCACCGACGACTACCGGATCGCCTGGCTGGTGATCGTCGGCACCATACCGATCGCGGTGCTCGGCGTGCTGTTCGAGGACCAGATCCAGACCGTGGCCCGCAACCTGTGGCTGATCGCCACCACGCTGATCGTGTTCGGGTTGCTGCTCGGGCTGGCCGAGCGGGTCGGCCGCAAGCGCATCGAGCTCAACGAGATCCGGCCCAGCGACGGCGTCGTGCTCGGCTTCGCCCAGGCCATGGCGCTGATCCCCGGGGTGTCCCGGTCCGGCGGCACGATCACCGCCGGGCTCTTCCTGGGGATGACCCGCCCGGCCATCGTGCGCTACTCGTTCCTGCTGGCCATCCCGGCCGTGGTGGCCTCGGGCATCTTCCAGATCCCGGACGTGTTCGCCGGGGACGGGCCCAGCGGGCTGCAGATGACGGTGGCCACGGTGATCGCGTTCGTGATCGGCTACGCGGCGATCGCCTGGCTGCTGCGCTACGTCGAGCGGCACAGCGTCTACGTCTTCGTCTGGTACCGGGTGGCGCTGGGCATCGGGCTGCTCGTGGCGCTCAGCACCGGGGCGCTGGCCGCCATCTGATCCGGTGCGCACGTAGGCTCGGCGTTCGTGCCCACCGTCATCCTGCTCCGCCACGGCCGTTCCTCGGCCAACGTGGCGGGCGTCCTCGCCGGCCGCAGCCCCGGCGTCGAGCTCGACGAGACCGGGCGGTCGCAGGCCGAGAAGGTCATCGCCCGGCTCGACGGGGTGCCGCTGGCCGCGATCGTGCACTCGCCGCTGGACCGGTGCGCGCAGACCGTCGCGCCGCTGGCCGCGGCCCGCGAGCTGACCCCGGTCGTCGAGCCCGACCTGGCCGAGGTCGACTACGGCTCGTGGACCGGCTCGGAGCTGAAGTCGCTGGCCAAGGAGCCCCTGTGGCGGGTGGTGCAGGCGCACCCGTCGGCCGCGGTGTTCCCGGACGGCGAGGGGCTGGCCGCGATGCAGGCCCGGGTGGTCGCCGCGATCCGCCGCCACGACGCCGCGGTCGCCGCCGAGCACGGCCCGAACGCGGTGTGGCTGGCCTGCAGCCACGGCGACCCGATCAAGTCGGTACTGGCCGACGCGCTGGCCACGCACCTGGACAACTTCCAGCGGATCGTGGTCGACACCTGTTCGATCAGCGTGATCAGCTACACCGAGACCCGGCCGTTCGTGGTCCGGGTCAACGACGTCGGCGGCGACGTGGCCGCGCTCATCCCGCCGCCGCCCAAGAAGCGCCGCCGGGCGGCCAAACCGCGCAGCTCCGACGCCGTTGTGGGCGGAACCACGTAGCCCGGGCGCACGCGGCGTGCCGTCCGCGCCCGGGTGGCCTACTCTCGGAAGAGTCATGTCACGCGTCATCCACGTCTTCCGCCAGCCCGAGCGCTTCGTCGCCGGGACCGTCGGCGAGCCCGGCGACCGCTCCTTCTACCTGCAGGCGGTCGAGCAGGCCCGCACCATCAGCGTGCTGCTGGAGAAGCAGCAGGTCTCCGTGCTCGCCGAGCGCATGGCCGCGCTCCTGGAGGAGGTCGCCCGCCGGTTCGGCCCGGAAATCCCCGACGAACCCACGGGCACCGACCTCGACCCGCTGGCCGTGCCGCTGGAGGAGGAGTTCCGGGTCGGCACCATGGGCCTGGGCTGGGACGCCGACTCCAAGTCGATCGTCGTCGAACTGCTCGCGGTGAGCGAGGAGGAGGTCGACGAGTCGGTGGTGCTCGACGACACCGAGGAGGGCCCGGACGCGCTGCGCGTGTTCCTGTCCCCGGAGCAGGCCCGCGAGTTCACCGACCGGGCCGAACGGGTGGTCTCGGCCGGGCGCCCGCCGTGCCCGCTGTGCGCCGAGCCGCTCGACCCGGCCGGGCACGTCTGCATCCGGCTCAACGGCTACCACCAGAGGTCCCCGATCGGGGACTGACGCAGCACTGCGCCCACATGGACCCTCGCGACCCCGCCGTGCCCGTCGTCCTGAGCCGCGGCCGGTTGGAGATCACCGGTCGGCTGGTCGACGCCTCGAACGCGACGCTGTTCGGCACGGCCACCCTGGACGGCACCGAGCTGGAGTGCGTCTACAAGCCGGTGCGCGGGGAGCGGCCGCTGTGGGACTTCCCGGACGGGACCCTGGCCGGCCGTGAGGTCGCCTCGTTCCTGATCTCCGAAGCGGCCGGCTTCCACGTCGTCCCGCAGACCGTGTTGCGCGACGGGCCGTTCGGCCCGGGCATGGTGCAGGCCTGGGTGGAGACCTCCGAGCGCGAGCTGGTCGAGGTCTGCGAGCCGGCGGCGGTGCCGCCGGGCTGGCTGGGCGTGCTGCGGGCCCGCGGCGACCGCGGGGAGCCGGCCGTGCTGGTGCACGCCGATGTGCCGGAGCTGCAGGCCATGGCGGCGTTCGACGTGGTCACCAACAACGCCGACCGCAAGGGCGGGCACGTGCTGGCCGGCACCGACGGCAACGTCTACGGCGTCGACCACGGGCTGTGCCTGCACACCGAGGACAAGCTGCGCACCGTGCTCTGGGGCTGGGTCGGCCGCCCGCTGCCCGAGGACGTCGTGGACGCGCTCAAGCGGCTGCGCACCGAGCTCGACGGCGCTCTGTCCGGCGTCCTCGCCGAGCACATCACGCGGCGGGAGATCCGGAAGCTGAACCGCCGGGTCGACGCGCTGCTGGCCGACCCCTGCTACCCCGGCCCGAACGGGCGCGGCCCGGCGATCCCGTGGCCGGCCTTCTGAGCCGGGCACGGCCCACGGATCAGCCCACCGCCAGCAACCCGATCCCGACCAGGGCGATCAGCGCGCCGAACCGCTGCGAGGGCGCCGGCCGCTCGCGCAGCAGCAGGAACGCCAGCACCACGGTGACCACCGGGTTCAGCGTCGCGATCACCGACACCACGCTGAGCAGGCCGATCCGGCTCGCCTCGCCGAACGCGAAGGTGCCAAGGGCCAGCAGGAGGCCGGGGACCAGCGTCCAGGCGGCGTCCCGGAGGCGCACCCGCACCGCCGCCCGCAGCGCGAGCACACCGACCGCGGTGCAGGCCAGCAGGGCGATCCGGGACCAGAGCAGCGCGCCCGCCGACGACTCGTCCGCCGCCTCGGCGTAGGTGACCAGGAACGTGCCGAACAGCAGCCCGGCCAGCAGCGCCCAGCCGATCCCGCGGGCCGGGGCGCGCGGCCGGTCACCGGCCCGGGCCGGGGGGCGCCGCGCGGCGAGCACGATGCCGACCAGCACGACCGGGATGCCGAGCAGCTGCACCGGGCTCGGCCGGTCGCCGGTCGCCAGCCCGACCAGCACCGGCACGATCGCCCCGCTGGCCGCGATGGGTGACAGCACGCTCAGGTCGCCGGTCTGGCCGGCCCGGTAGAAGCAGGCCAGCGCGGCCGCGTTGGCCGCGCCCGCGGCCAGCGCGAAGGCCAGCCCGGGACCGGACATCCGCACGTCGGCGCCCAGGCTGAGCAGGGCCGACACCGCCAGGCCGGCGAGCTGGCTGCCCAGCAGGACCGTGGCCAGCGGCATCCGCCGGCCGAGCACCGGGGCGATGTAGTTGGCCGCGCCGTAGCCGATGGCGGTGCCGAGCGCGAGCAGGATCGCCGCCACGCCGCCTCCGGTCGGGCTGGGGAGCCACCGGACGTCGGCGGCCGGCTCATCCTGCCCGGGGCGCCTGCCGGCAGCGGAGCGACGCGCGGGCGGCGATCACGATCACGTCTCGCCGCCCCGCTCCGAATGTTCTGGGATGTAGATTATTGAGCATTCATCGGGGTCGACCGGAGGGGTGCACGTGGAGATCGTGATCTGGGTGCTGACGATCGGGCTGGCCGGGGCGATGCTCGGGGCCGGGGTGATGAAGCTGGTCCGTCCGCGGCCGGCCCTGGTCGCGTCCGGGATGGCCTACGCGGAGGACTTCTCCGACGGTGCGATCAAGGGCATCGGAGCGCTGGAGGTGCTGGGCGCGGTCGGGCTGATCCTGCCGGCGGTCACCGGGATCGCCCCGATCCTCGTCCCGCTGGCCGCGACCGGGCTGGCGCTGATCATGGTGGGTGCGGTGGTGGTGCACATCCGGCGCAAGGAGCAGTTCGTCGCGCCGCTGGTGCTCGGGGTCGTCGCGCTGGTGGTGGCCGTGCTGCGGTTCGGGCCCTTCCCGCTGTGAGCCGCACCTAGCACGGGGCCCGGCCGCCCGCCAGGGAGTGTCAGGACTATGCGGAGCCTCCTCCGGTAGGCGTAGGGTCGTCCGTGGGGCGCCGAGCGGCGCCACGTAGGGAGGCACCGTGAAGATCGGTCTGCACATCGCGGACTTCACCTACCCGGCCGGTCCCGCCGGCCTGGCCGAGGACCTGACCCGCATCGCGACCACGGCCGAGGAGGCCGGCTTCGCCCGGATCAGCGTCATGGACCACGTCTGGCAGATCGGCGTGGTGGGTCCGCCCGAGCACGACATGCTGGAGGCCTACACGACCCTGGGCTACCTGGCGGCGCGCACGTCGAAGGTCGAGCTGCTGGCCTGGGTCACCGCGGTCACCTACCGCGAGCCGGGCATGCTCGCCAAGCTGGTCAGCACCCTTGACGTGCTGTCGCAGGGCCGGGCGTGGCTGGGCATCGGGGCGGCGTGGAACTCCGACGAGGCGCGCGGCCTGGGCCTGCACTTCCCGCCGACCGCCGAGCGCTTCGAGCGGCTGGAGGAGACGCTGCAGATCTGCCAGCAGATGTGGAGCGACTCCGACGCGCCGTACCGCGGCAAGCACTACACCCTGGAGCGCACCCTCAACGTGCCCCAGCCGCTGACCCGGCCGCACCCGCCGATCCTGATCGGGGGCAGCGGGGAGAAGAAGACGCTGCGGATGGTGGCCCAGTACGCCCAGGCCTGCAACCTGTTCGCCGGGCCCGAGGTGGCGCACAAGCTCGACGTGCTGCGCGGGCACTGCGAGGCCGTCGGCCGGGACTACGACGAGATCGAGAAGACCGTCATCCTGCCGCTGGACCTCGGTCAGCAGGGGGAGAAGACCGACCAGCTGCTCACCCAGCTGGAGGGTCTGGCCGCGCTCGGCGTGCAGGAGGCGCACGGCATCGTGCCGCGGGTCTCCGAGCCCGGGGTGCTGGAGCGCTTCGCCAAGGACGTCATCCCGGCCGCCGCCCGGATGTAGCCGCCTGCGGATCTTCCCCGGGGCCGGTCCGAACCGGGGGAGATCCTGCCCCGTGTGCGCGGTAGTCGGTACCGTCGCGCGTACCGAGCCGGTAGCGAGGGAGAACGATGACTGAGTCCACGGCAGCTGGGTCCACGGCAGCTGGGTCCACGGGTGGCAGCCGGATCGGGGTCAGCGGCCTGGCGGTGATGGGGGCAAACCTGGCCCGCAACATCGCCGGCCGCGGCACCGCGGTCGCCGTGCACAACCGGACGACGGCGCGGACCAAGGAGTTCATGGCCGAGTACGGCCACGAGGGCGCCTTCACCGCCGCCGAGAGCCTCGAGGACTTCGTGGCCGCCCTGGAGCGGCCCCGCCGGATCATCGTCATGGTCAAGGCCGGCAAGCCGGTGGACGCGGTGATCGACGAGCTGAGTCCGCTGCTGGACGAGGGCGACATCATCATCGACGCCGGCAACTCGCACTTCGACGACACCCGCCGGCGCACCGCGGCCTGCGCCGAGCGCGGCCTGCGGTTCATGGGTGTCGGGGTGTCCGGCGGCGAGGAGGGCGCGCTGCTCGGGCCGAGCATCATGCCCGGCGGCGACCCGGCCGCCTACGCCGAGGTCGAGGAGATCCTCACCGGCATCGCCGCGGTCGTCGACGGCACCCCGTGCTGCGTGCACGTCGGCCCGGACGGGGCCGGGCACTACGTCAAGATGGTGCACAACGGCATCGAGTACGCCGACATCCAGCTCATCGCCGAGGCCTACGACCTGCTCACGCACGTGGCCGGGCTGGAGGCGCCGGCCATCTCGGCGATCTTCGAGGAGTGGAACTCCGGCGACCTGGAGTCGTTCCTGATCGAGATCACCGCGAAGGTGCTGGGCAAGACCGACGAGAAGACCGGCCGCCCGCTGGTCGACGTGATCGTCGACGAGGCCCAGCAGAAGGGCACCGGCACCTGGACCGCGGTCGACGCGCTCGGCCTGGGCGTGCCGCTCACCGGGATCACCGAGGCGGTGTTCGCCCGCGGGCTCTCGGCGCTGAGCGGCGAGCGCAAGGCCGCGTCCAGGACGCTGTCCGGCCCCAACCCGGCCGCCGCGGAGAACCGCGAGGACCTGATCGACGACATCCGCCAGGCCCTCTACGCCAGCAAGGTCGTCGCCTACGCCCAGGGCTTCGCCCAGATGCGCGCGGCCTCCACGGCGAACGGCTGGGACCTCGACCTGGGCGCCATGGCGACAATCTGGCGCGGCGGCTGCATCATCCGGGCGCAGTTCCTCAACCGGATCACCGAGGCCTACGCCGAGCACGGTGACGTCGAGAACCTGCTGATGGTGCCGTACTTCACCGAGGCGGTCGCGAACGCGCAGGACGCCTGGCGGCGGGTGGTCGTCACCGCGACCGAGCAGGGCGTGCCGATCCCGGCCTTCGCCAGCTCGCTGAGCTACTACGACGCCTACCGCCGCGAGCGGGTGCCGGCCAACCTGATCCAGGGCCTGCGCGACTACTTCGGCGCCCACACCTACCGCCGGATCGACGCCGAGGGCAGCTACCACACCCGGTGGAGCCAGGACGGCACCGAGGTGCGCACCGACGTCTGACGTCCGGCCCGCGGGGCGGTCGGGCCGGGCTGGTCAGCCGGCCCGGCCGACTTCCTCGTTCAGACGAACGGGGCTGTCACACGAGTCGCGTCAGGTCGATCCGGGCCGGGAAGGGCGCGTCGGTCTCGAAGACGCCCTTCACCGGCTGCGCGTCGACGTAGCCGAACTCGCCGGCGAGGTGGCAAGCGGTGAGGCTCGGGCCGTCGTCCAGGTCGATGATCCAGTAATGGCCGATGCCGGCGTCGGCGTACTCGGAGTGCTTGAACACCGAGTCCGTCCGTCGGGAGTTGGGCGAGATGATCTCGATGGCCAGCACCACGTCCGACGCCCGGAGGAGCTCACGCCGGGTTCGCACCCGCTGCATTCCCGTCCGGAGCACGATCGCCAGGTCCGGCGCCCGCACCGTCCCCGGCTGGTCCTCCGGCACCAGCCCGAGGTCGATGTCGACGTCCGGCGCGATCTGCAGGTGCTCCGGGAGCGACATCTGGATCTGGTGACCGAGCTGGAACCCCGCCGCCTGGTGGTCGGGGACCGGCCGCGGCGACATCACCAGGTTGCCTTCCTGCAGTTCGAACCGCGACTCCGAATCCTCCGGGAGGGCCAGGTAGTCGGCGACGGTGAGGGACGGCGCCGTGGGCTGCGGGAGCGCGGTCATGGCGACGAGTGTGGCAGGTTCGGGCTGCGAGCTCCGGGAGCCGTTCTGGTCGCACGGAGGATCACAGCACCAGTCGGCCCAGGTCGATCCGGGCCGGGAACGGGGTGTCGGTCTCGAACACCCCGGTCACCGGCTCCGCGTCGACGTAACCGAACTCGCCGCCCAGGTGGCAGGCGGTGAGGCTGGGCCCGTCGGTGAGGTCGATCATCCAGTAGTGGCCGATGCCGGCGTCGGCGTACTCGGAGTGCTTCATGACCGAGTCGGTCCGGCGCGAGCTGGGCGAGATGATCTCCATGGCGAGCAGCACCTCGGAGGCCGTGAGCGTTCCGGCGTTCCGGATGCGCTCGAACGCCTCGCGCGGGACGACGACGAGATCGGGCTTGCGCACGGTCGCCGGTTGCTCGGGCGGCACGAGCCCGAGGTCCACGTCGAGGTCCTGGAGGACCTTCAGACCGTCGGGCAGCGCCTGCCTGATCTGGACGACGAGCTCCAGGCCTGCGTTCTGATGGCCGCCGGTCGGACCCGGCGTCATCACCAGCGCCCCCTCCTGCAGCTCGAAGCGCCGGTCGGCCTCCTCCGGGAGAGCGAGGTAGTCAGCCAGGGTGAGCGGCGGCACGTCGTGCTGCGGTGGTGGCTGAGGGAGCGCGGTCATGCCAGCAAGTCTGGCACGGTGACCGGACACCGCCCGGCCGTTGTCCACAGGTGCTGGGCGCTGTGGACAACCGGCCGGACCGGCCGCTGATCAGGCCCGGACCGGCACCCGCGGCGGGTACGGTGTCGCGCCGAACCGCTCCACCCACGCCGTCACGTCGGCGGCCGTGACGTTGCCGCCGCACACCACCAGCCCCAGCCGGGCGTCCGGTCCGATCCGCTCCAGCACCCGCAGCGCGGCCGGTACCAGGCACCCGGCCGCCGGCTCGGTCCAGACCTTGGCCTGCTCGGCGAGGGTGAGGCAGCCCCGCACGGCGTCCGCGTCCGGCACCACCAGCACGTCCTCGACCAGCGCCGCCACGTGGTCGAGGGTGAGCTGGGAGGCGTGCGGGGCGCTCAGCGTGCTGGCGATCGAGGACAGCCGCACCGGGACCGGGGCCTTCGCCGCGAGGGCCTGCGACATCGCGTCGGCGCCCGCGGTCTCCACGCCCCACACCCGCACGCCCGGCCGCAGCGCCCGGAAGGCGGTGGCGATCCCCGAGATGAACGCGCCTCCGCCCACGCTGACCAGCACGTCGGTGAGGTCGGGGGCGTCGGTGGCGAACTCCAGGCCCACGGTGCCGTGCCCGGCGAGCACGAGCGGGTCGTCGAAGGGGTGCACGAGGGTCTTCCCGCCCGCGACCAGCTCGTCGAGCAGGGCGAACGCACCGGCCATGTCGGGGGTGAGGCGCAGGTCGGCGCCGGCCGCGCGGACCGCGGCCTTCGAGCGCTCCGGCGCCGACTCCGCCATCACGACCGTCGCCGCGATCCCGAGCGAGCCGGCCACGTCGGCCAGGGCGGTGCCGTGGTTGCCGCCGCTGACCGTGGCCACCCCGGCCGCGCGCTCGGCGTCGGACAGCGAGAGCAGTTTGTGCACCGACGCCCGCGGCTTGAACGAGCCGGTGCGCTGCAGCAGTTCCAGCTTGAGCGTCACCGGCACGCCCAGGTGGGCGGTCAGTCCGGGGCTGGGCAGGGTCGGGGTGCGCAGGACGTGCGGCGCGATCCGCTCCGCGGCCGCCCGGATGTCGTCGATGCCGATCAGCTCGCTCACCAGCGCCACGCTAACCCCGGTTAGCGCACCGGGACGATCTCCGGTGCGCCCATCCGGGCGGTGTCGGCGGTCTCGTCGTCGGGCATCTTCTGGCTCTCCCGCTCGGCCTCCACCCGCTTGCGGTAGTGCTCGACCTCCCGCTCGACCTGGTCGTCGCTCCAGCCGAGCACCGGGGCGACCAGCCGGGACGCCTCCTCGACCGACCCGAGCCCGCGGTCGAAGGTCTCGATGGAGATCCGGGTGCGCCGGGCCAGGACGTCGTCGAGGTGCCGGGCGCCCTCGTGCGAGGCCGCGTAGACGACCTCGGCGCGCAGGTAGTCCGGCGCCCCGGCCAGCGGCTCGCCGAGCGTCGGGTCCTCGGCGACCAGGTCGAGCACCTCGTCGACCAGCGAGCCGTACCGGCCGATCAAGTGCTCGATCCGGGCCACGTGCAGCCGGTGCCGCTGGGCCAGCAGGTACCGGGAGTTCTTGACCGCCTCGTACCCCTCGGCGCCGAGCAGCGGCACCTTCTCGGTCACCGACGGCGGGACCTTGGCGTCCATCGCGTGCACCGCGGCGTCGACGGCGTCCTTGGCCATCACCCGGTAGGTCGTGTACTTGCCGCCGGCCACCACGACCAGCCCCGGCACGGTGTGCGCCACGGCGTGCTCGCGGGACAGCTTGGACGTCGAGTCCGACTCCCCGTGCAGCAGCGGCCGCAGCCCGGCGTAGACGCCCTCCACGTCCTCGTGGGTGAGCGGCACCTCCAGCACCTCGTTGACGTGGTCGAGCAGGTAGTCGATGTCGGCCGCGCTGGCCGCCGGGTGGGCCTTGCCCAGCTCCCAGTCGGTGTCGGTGGTGCCGATGATCCAGTGCCGGCCCCACGGGATGACGAACAGCACCGACTTCTCGGTGCGCAGGATCAGCCCGGCGTCGCTGCGGATCCGGTCGCGCGGCACCACCAGGTGGATGCCCTTGCTGGCCCGTACCTTGAACTGGCCGCGCTCGCCGACCAGGCCCTGGGTCTCGTCGGTCCACACCCCGGTGGCGTTGATGACCTGCTTGGCGCGCACGTCGACGACCCGGTCGGACTCCAGGTCGTGCACCTGGGCGCCGGTGACGCGCTCACCCTCGCGCAGCAGCCCGGTCACCCGCGCGCGGGAGGCGACGTGCGCCCCGTAGGCCGCGGCGGTGCGGGCGATGAACATGGTGTGCCGGGCGTCGTCGACCTGCGCGTCGTAGTACTGCAGGGCACCGACCAGCGCGTCCTTGCGCAGCGACGGGACGACGCGGAGGGCGCCGGTCCGGGTGAGGTGCTTGTGGGCGGGTACGCCGCGGGACCGGCCGGACAGCAGGCCGAGGGTGTCGTAGAGCGCCACGCCCGCTCCCGCGTAGATCCGCTCCCAGCCGCGGTGCTTGAGCGGGTAGACGAACGGCACCGGCCGCACCAGGTGCGGGGCCAGGGTCTGGATGAGCAGCCCGCGTTCCTGCAGGGCCTCGGCGACCAACCGGAAGTCCAGCATCTCCAGGTAGCGCAGACCGCCGTGGATGAGCTTGCTCGACCTGCTGGAGGTGCCCGAGGCGAAGTCCCGGGCCTCGACGAGCCCGACGGCCAGTCCGCGGGTGGCGGCGTCGAGGGCTGCTCCGCTGCCCACGACCCCGCCCCCGACGACCAGCACGTCGAGTTCGGCCGAGCCCATCGCGTCCAGCGCGGCTTCGCGGGCCTGCGGGGAGAGCGCGACCGATCGCATATCTGTTCCCTTCTTCGGTGGTCCTACCGGTGAGAACGACGCCGTGGTGATCAACATGGCTCGTCGGTCACCACGGCGTCGTCCCCGATCGGTCAGTCCACGTCGACCCAGTCCAGGGTGCGCTCCACGGCCTTCTTCCACCGGGCGTAGCCGGCGTCGCGCTGCTCCTCGCTCCACTCCGGGGTCCACCGCTTGGACTCGTTCCAGTTGGTGCGCAGCTCGTCGGTGTTCTTCCAGAACCCGACCGCGAGGCCGGCCGCGTAGGCCGCCCCCAGCGCGGTGGTCTCGGCGACCACCGGCCGGCTCACCGGCACGCCCAGCACGTCGGCCTGGATCTGCATGCACAGCTCGTTGGCGGTGACCCCGCCGTCGACCTTGAGCACCTCCAGGTGCACCCCGGAGTCCTTCTCCATGGCCTCCGCGACGTCCCGGCTCTGGTAGCAGATCGCCTCCAGGGTGGCCCGGGCCAGGTGGGCGTTGGTGTTGTAGCGGGACAGCCCGACGATCGCACCGCGCGCGTCCGAGCGCCAGTAGGGCGCGAACAGCCCGGAGAACGCCGGGACGAAGTACACCCCGCCGTTGTCCTCGACCTGGCGGGCCAGCGACTCGCTCTGCGACGCCCCGGAGATGATCCCGAGCTGGTCGCGCAGCCACTGCACGGCCGACCCGGTGACCGCGATCGAGCCCTCCAGGGCGTAGACCACCGGCTCGTCGCCGAACTTGTAGCAGACCGTGGACAGCAGCCCGGCGTTCGAGCGGACCAGCTCGGTGCCGGTGTTGAGCAGCATGAAGTTGCCGGTGCCGTAGGTGTTCTTGGCCTCGCCGGGGGCGAAGCACACCTGCCCGACGGTGGCCGCCTGCTGGTCACCGAGGTCGCCGGTGATCAGCACCTCGCCGCCGAGCGGGCCGTTGGCCAGCGTCGACCCGTAGCCCTCCGGGCAGGAGCTGGGCTTGATCTCGGGCAGCATCGACCGCGGGATGCCGAAGAACCCGAGCAGCTCGTCGTCCCAGTCGAGCGTCTCCAGGTTCATCAACATGGTGCGGCTGGCGTTGGTCGGGTCGGTGACGTGCACCCCGCCGTCCTTGCCGCCGGTGAGGTTCCACAGCAGCCAGGTGTCGGTGTTGCCGAAGATCGCGTTGCCGCTCTCGGCGGCCTCCCGGGCCCCGTCGACGTTCTCCAGGATCCACTGGATCTTGCCGCCGGAGAAGTAGGTGGCCGGGGGCAGGCCGGCCTTCTGCCGGATGGTCTGGCCGCGCTCGTCGCGGTCGAGCGCCGAGGCGATCCGGTCGGTGCGGGTGTCCTGCCAGACGATCGCGTTGTACAGCGGGCGCCCGGTGCGCTTGTCCCACACGACCGCGGTCTCGCGCTGGTTGGTGATGCCCAGCGCGGCGAGGTCGGAGGCCTGCAGGTTGCACTTGTTCAGCGCGGACTGCATCACCGCCGAGGTGCGCTCCCAGATCTCGACCGGGTTGTGCTCCACCCAGCCCGCCTGCGGCAGGATCTGCTCGTGCTCGAGCTGGTGGCGGCCCACCTCGTTGCCCGAGTGATCGAAGATCATGAAACGGCTGCTGGTGGTGCCCTGGTCGACGGCACCGACGAAATCGGCCATGGTCGCTCCCCTTCGTTGCGGAATCAGGCGTTGTGGCTGGTGTCGGCGCTGCGACCGCTCCCGGAGGCCCGGTCGGTCCCGCCGGGCCCGTCGATCGGGTCGACGTCGGTGCCGCTGGTCGGCTCGGAGACGGTGAGGGTCTCCGGCTCCTCGGGCAGGAACGACTCGAGGGCGAACTTGAACAGCGCGCCACCGATCAGCCCGCCGATGATCGGCGCCACGATGGGCAACCAGAAGTACAACGTGCCGTTCTGGTCGAACAGCGCCCCCTCGTAGCCGGTGATCAGGGTCAGCAGGCGCGGCCCGAAGTCGCGGGCCGGGTTGATCGCGTAGCCGGCGTTGGCGCCCCAGGCCATCCCGATGCCGACCACCAGCAGCCCGATGATGAACGGGCCGAAGTTGGCCAGCGGCGGGTTGTTGGCCGCGTTGGTCAGGGCGAAGATCACGAAGACCAGGATCGCGGTGCCGACGATCTGGTCGAAGAAGGCGGTCGGGATGGAGACGCCGTCCACGCCGTTGCCCGGCAGCGTGGAGAAGATGCCCTGGGTGGCGATGGTGTGCTCGGGGTCGACCTTGTTGATCAGGTCGGCGTAGACCACCCGCACGATCGCGGCGGCGACGAACGCACCGGCCGTCTGGGCCAGGCAGTAGGGCGCCACCTTGCGCCACGGGAAGCCCTTGAACGCCGCGAACGCGATGGTGACCGCCGGGTTGATGTGCGCCCCGGACAGCCGGGCCGCCACGTAGACGCCCATCGTCACGCCGATGCCCCAGGCCCAGGCGATGGAGTCGTGGTCGCCCAGGCTGCCGTCGGGTGCGGTGACGACCTGGGCGACGACGCCGACACCGAACAGGATCAGGATCATGGTGCCGAAGAATTCGGCGGACAGCTCTCCGAGAGATGAGTTCTTCGCCATCGAAGTCCTCCTTGTCGTTCCCCGCGCCCGTGGCGGGGTGTGCGGGACGCTAGGAACGGTCCCCGCGTCGGTCAACGCCACTCGTTCGGCATTGTCGAACCGGCGGAACGATCAGAGTCACACCCGCCCGGCGTACTGTCGACGAGTGCCCGGTTCCATCCAGTCGATCGAGCGAGCCGCGGCGGTGCTGCGCCTGCTCGGCAGCACCGACCGACCGCTCGGGCTGGGCGAGATCGCCCACGCGCTCGACCTGCCCCGCCCGACGGCCCACGGCATCGTCCGCACGCTGCGCGAGGTCGGCTTCGTCGACCAGGACTCCGGCACCACCCGCTACGTGCTCGGACCGGGTCTGCGCGAGCTCGACCGCGGCGGCTGGGACCAGCACGACCTGCGGGCGCACGCGATGAACTGGGCGGACTCGCTGGCCGGCAGCACCGGGCTGGCCGTGCAGCTGGGCGTGGTCGGCGACGGCGCGGTCCGGTTGGTGCACCACGTCTTCCGCCCGGACGGCACCCCGCAGCGCATCCGCACCGGCGAGCACCAGCCGCTGCACGCCACCGGGCTGGGCAAGTGCCTGCTGGCGTTCGCGCCGGTGGCCACCCCGCCGGTGCGCGACCTGGACCTGCACCCCTGGACCGGGCGCACCTGCGCGACGGTGGCCGCGCTGGAGGCCCACCTCGGGGTGGCCCGGCGCCGGGGCTGGGCCTGCGACGTGGGGGAGTACCGCAGCGGGGAGGGCAGCGCGGCGGCGCCGCTGCGGTCCAGCGGCGGGATCGTGGCCGGCGCCCTGGGCGTGATCGGGCCGGTCGAGGAGCTGTTCGGGGTGGGCGGGGAGCTGCGCCCGCGCATCGCCGACCAGCTCCTCGCGGCCGCCCGGGAGATCTCGGCGTCGCTGGTGGTGGGCGAGTGAGACACCCTCTGTCAACCCCCGGGTCAGGCCGCGCGTCCGAGGGCTCTGTTGCGGTTGGCGACGTGCACGGCCTCGTCGTAGAGCATGTTCTTGGTCAGGCAGTGCCAGAGGACCTCGAGCCAGCGGTTGGCCAGGGCCCGCAGCGCGGCGTGGTGGCCCTTCTTAGCGGCGATCTTGGCGTCGTAGAACTCGCGGGCCCCGGCGTAGCACTGCAACCCGGCTGGTGCGTCGAACTGGCCGATGTGGTCACCGATCTCACCGGCCACCCGAACAGCGAGGCGATCACCCAGGCCGGGGAAGCTCAGGTAGATCTCCCCGCCCGGGAACGCTTTTCCCGGATCAGGGTCTTGCACCGTCCGGTCACGCCCGGTGCGGGGCCCGCCCAGCAACAACTCGGCCATGCGCTGTTCCCACCCGCGACGGGCCTCGTGCAGGGCGAGCAGTTGGACCGCGGCCAGCCGGATCCCGGCGGCCGTGGCGCGCACGAGGTAGTCCCGGGTGGGCAGCGACGGCTCGGTCAGCGCGGCGGTGACCCGGTCGGCGAACCGGTCGGGCCAGCCGTGGCGGCCGGCGCGGGCGAACGCGACCAGGTCCTCACGGGTGGCCGTGGTCAGCTCAGCCTGGGTGGGCCAGCGCTCGAGCAGCCGCAACACCGTCGGCGCGCCGAGGTCTTTGCCGGCCAGGGCGAGCGCGGCGGGGTAGGCGGTCTGCAGGTCCGCGCGCAGCCGGTTGAGCAACCGGCGCTGATCACGCGCGGCGCGGTCGTCGTCACGCCCGATCGCGCGCAGCTCGCCGCCGATCTCGCCGTGCGGGACCAGCGTCTTGA
>JASLAP010000390.1 GCA_030147065.1 Pseudonocardia sp.
GCGGGTGACGGCGGCCGGGTCGCGGGGGTGGGCGTCTGCCGCCAGACTCCGGGGGTGCCCGAGCTCCCCGAGGTCGAGATGGCGCGCACCGTGCTGGAGGGCGCGCTGGACCGCCGGATCACCGGTGTCGACGACACCGACGAGTGGGTCTGCCGCCCGCACCGACCCGGGGAGATCGCCGGGACGCTGGTCGGCGGCCGGCTCACCGCGGCCCACCGGCGGGGCAAGTCGATGTGGTGCGAGACCGTCGGGCGGGACGGCGAGCCCGGTCCACGGCTGGGCGTCCACCTGGGCATGGGCGGGCGGATCGTGGTCTCCGACGGCGACTCCAGCCGGGCGGGGGGTGACCCGCGTCCGGTCGCCGGCTCGGACCGGGCCCCGCGCAAGCCCGAGTGGGACCGGTTCGTGGTGACCTTCGCCGACGGCGGCCGGCTGCGGTTGTTCGACAAGCGCCGGCTGGGCCGGGTCCGCCTGGAGCCCGACCTGAGCGCGCTGGGCCCGGACGCCGAGGAGATCGGCCGGGTGGAGTTCCGCACCCGGGTCGGGCGGGGGCGGTCGGCGGTGAAGGCGCGGCTGCTGGACCAGGCGGTGCTGGCCGGGGTGGGCAACCTGCTGGCCGACGAGACGCTCTGGCAGGCCGGGCTGAATCCGGCCGCCCCGGTCGACGAGCTGGACGCCCGCACCCTGGACCACCTGTACGACGCCCTGGAGCGCGCCCTGCGGGCGGCCATCGCGAACGGCGGGGTGCACACCGGGGAGGTCATCCCGTTCCGGCACCCGGACGCGAGCTGCCCGCGTTGCGGGGCGCCGATGGTGCACGGCACGGTCGGCGGGCGCTCGACGTGGTGGTGCGGAAAGGAGCAGGGCTAACCCGGCGTCCGGGCCGCCTGCCGCCGGGACCGCCACGCCGCGGTGAGCACCGCGCACAGCGCCAGCCAGGCCCCGCCGACCAGCCAGCCGGCCACCACGTCGCTGAACCAGTGCACACCCAGGTAGATCCGGGTGAGCCCGACCGCGCCGATCCAGGTCGCGGCGGCGGCCACCATCGCCACCCGCGCGAGGGTGCTGCGCCCCGCCCAGGCCAGCACGACCAGTGACCCGAGCACCGCGACCGCCATGGTGGCGTGCCCGGAGGGCAACGACTCGTTCGCCACCCCGACCAGTCGGTCGGGCTGCGGCGGGCGGGCCCGGTCGAGCAGCCGCTTGAGCCCGCTGAACAGCAGGCTCGCCCCGGCCGCCGTGGCCGCGACGAAGATCGCGTCGTACGGGCGGCGCGCCCGGAACAGCACCAGCGCGATCAGCGCCGCGAGCACGCCCATCACCGCCGTGCTGCCGGCGTTGGTGACGAACACGGCCACCCCGGTCAGCGGCTCCGAGCGCGCGTCGATCACCTCGCCCAGTACGGTGCGGTCCGCGATCGCCGGGCCGACCCCGGCGAACGCTGCGGTCACCGCGGCCGCGGCGGCCAGGGCGAGGCCCAGGACCACGGCGACCGCCCGCAGCGGCCGGACCGGGGGAGGGGCCAGCGGGTGGTCGAGCCCGGCGGGGTGGCGGTGCCCGGGACCCGGTCCCGGGGAACTGCCCGCCCGCTCACCGCCGCTGCCCGCAGCGCCCTCGTCCAGCCCCATCGACCCATCCTCCCGCCGGACGCGCCCGGTCGCCGCCGGCGGGGTCAGGCCCGTCCGCGCCACTCCCGGTAGCGCGCCACCAGCGCCGCCGTCGAGCTGTCCAGCCCTCCGGTGACCGACCCGTCGCCGGTCAGCGCGGGCCCGAGGCGGCGGGCCAGGACCTTGCCCAGCTCGACCCCCCACTGGTCGAACGAGTCGATCCCCCAGATGGTCCCCTGCACGAACGTGACGTGCTCGTAGAACGCGATCAGCTGGCCGAGCACCGACGGGGTGAGCCGGCGGGCCAGGATCGTGGAGCTGGGCCGGTTGCCGGGCATCACCTTGTGCGGCACCACGTCGGCCGGGGTGCCCTCGGCGGCGATCTCCTCGGCGGTCTTGCCGAAGGCCAGCGCCGAGGACTGGGCGAACAGGTTGGCCATGAACAGGTCGTGCATGTCGCCGCCGTCGGCGTCCGCGGCGGGCAGCTCGTGGTGCGGCTCGGCGAAGCCGATGAAGTCCACCGGGATCAGCCGGGTGCCCTGGTGGATCAGCTGGTAGAAGGCGTGCTGGCCGTTGGTGCCCGGCTCGCCCCAGTAGATCTCGCCGGTCGCGGTCACCACCGGGCTGCCGTCGCCGCGCACCGACTTGCCGTTGCTCTCCATCGTCAGCTGCTGCAGGTAGGCCGGCAGCCGGTGCAGGTACTGGCTGTAGGGCAGCACGGCGTGGGTCCCGGCGTCGAAGAAGTTGACGTACCAGACCCCGAGCAGCCCGGCCACCACCGGCAGGTTCTCCTCCAGCGGGGCGGTCCGGAAGTGCTCGTCGACCGCGTGCATGCCGGCCAGGAACTCGGCGAACTGCTCCTTGCCGATCGCCGCCATCAGCGACAGCCCGATGGCCGAGTCGACCGAGTAGCGACCGCCGACCCAGTCCCAGAAGCCGAACATGTTGGCCTCGTCGATGCCGAACGCCGAGACCTCCTTCGCGTTGGTCGACACCGCGACGAAGTGCTTGGCCACCGCGTCCTGGTTGCCCAGCCCGTCGACCAGCCACTGCCGGGCGGCCCGGGCGTTGGTCAGCGTCTCGATCGTGGTGAACGTCTTGGACGAGACGACGAACAGCGTCGTGGCCGGGTCGAGGTCGCGCAGGGCCTCGCTGATGTCGGTCGGGTCGATGTTGGACACGAACCGGAACTGCAGCGACCGGTCGGCGTAGGCGCGCAGCGCCTCGTAGGCCATCACCGGGCCCAGGTCCGACCCGCCGATGCCGATGTTGACGATCGTGGCGATGCGCTCGCCGGTGTGCCCGGTCCAGGCCCCCGAGCGCACGGCGTCGGTGAACTCGCCCATCCGGTCGAGCACCGCGTGCACGTCGGCCACGACGTCCTGGCCGTCGACGGTCAGCGTGGCGTCGCGGGGCAGCCGCAGCGCGGTGTGCAGCACCGCGCGGTCCTCGCTGGTGTTGATGTGCTCCCCGGACAGCATCGCCTCGATCCGCGCGGGCAGCCCGGCCGCCCGGGCCAGCGAGGCCAGCAGCGGCACCGTGTCCCGGGTGATCCGGTGCTTGGAGTAGTCCAGCACCAGGTCCGCGCCGGACACGGTCATCGTCGCCGGGCGGTCCGGGTCGTCGTCGAACAGCGTGCGCAGGTGCAGCCCGGCGACCGCCCGGTGGTGCTCGGCGAGCGCGGTCCATTCGGGGGTGCTGGTGATGTCGAGTGCGGCCACGGCGGTCATCCTGCCGCTCGTCAGCCGCCGGCGCGGACCGGGGCGCCCTCGTCGTGCGCCGGATCGCCGGGTGCGTCGTCGCCGCCGGGGCCCTCGCGGACCGGGTCCTCGTGGGCCGGTGCGCTGGTCGGGTCGCCGGTCCGCTCCCAGAGCGCGATCCCGCCGAGCAGGCCGGAGATGTTCGGCACGACCGTGTGGTTCGGGCCGAGCTCGTCGGGGTCGAGCTTCTTGGCGTTGCCGCCGCCGATGTAGATGTGGTCGGGCAGCACCATGTCGTGGAAGGCCTGCAGCGCGTCGAGCACCCGCTTGCGCCAGGTCTCCTTGCCGACCTTCTGCCGCTCGTTGTCCCCGCAGGCCACCTCGATCGACAGCCCCTCGCCGAACCGGCCGTGGGACAGCTCCATGTGCGGCAGCAGGGCGCCGTCGTAGAACACCGCGCAGCCGACGCCGGTGCCCAGGGTGATCACCAGCTCCATGCCGGTGCCCTGGATGACCGCGCAGCCCTGCACGTCGGCGTCGTTGGCCACCCGCACCGGCTTGCCGAACCGCTCGGCCAGCGCGGCCTGCAGGTCGAACCCGAACCACAGGTCGACCAGCTCCTGGCTGCGCGGCTGGCCGGGACCGGGCCGGACGAACGCGGTCACCTCGCGGACGATGCCGCGGCGGATCGCGCCGGGGAAGCCCACCGACACCCGGTCGTAGGCCGGTTGGGTGTCGGCCAGCAGGGCGAGCTCGTCGAGGAGCACCTCGGGCGTGCACGGGTAGGGGGTCTCCCGGCGGACCCGCTCGGAGGTCATCTCACCGTCGGGGGACAGCACCGTCGCCTTGAGGCCCGATCCGCCGACGTCGATCGCCAGGGTCAGCGGTCCGTTCATGGTGCGCGTCCTCCTCGTTCCCGCCGCGTCATGGGCGTCAGCGTGCCGGTGCAGCGGACCGTAGCCCTCTGTGCGACCACCTGCCACGCGCAGCGGTGGCGCACACCGCACTGGTCAACCGCGCCGGGGTCGGCTGTGATGGGTCGATGACCCTCCCGCGATCACCGGAGATCGAGGCCGTCCCGGCCGGACCGCTGACCGAGTGGCTGCGCACGCGGGCGCCGGGCGTCCCGGTGGCCGACCGGCCGGTGGGGGTGGACCGGATCTCGGGCGGGCACTCCAACCTCACCTACCGGATCACCGACGCCGAGGGCGGGTACTGGGCGCTGCGCCGCCCGCCGACCGGCATGGTCCTGGCCACCGCGCACGACATGCACCGGGAGTGGCGGTTCATCAGCGCGCTGGCCGACACCGCGGTGCCGGTCGCGCCGCCGGTGGCCTACTGCGCCGACGAGTCGGTGATCGGCGCGCCGTTCTACCTGATGGGGTTCGTCGACGGCGACGTGCTCGGCGACGCGGAGTCGGGCAACCGGCTGGCCGCCGGGCAGCCGCGGCGCACCCTCGGGCTGGACGTCGTCGACGTGCTGGCCGACCTGCACGCCGTCGACCCGGACGAGGTCGGGCTGGGCGACCTGCGCCGCTCCGGCAGCTACCTGGAGCGCCAGCTGCGCCGCTGGCACCGCCAGGTGCACGAGTCCGCGGTGCCCGACCTGTCCACCGTGGACGCCGCGCACGAGCGGCTGGTCCGCCGGGCGGCGCAGCTGCCGGCGTCGGACGTGCGGATCGCGCACGGCGACTTCCGGCCGGGCAACCTCGCCGTCGGCCCGGACGGGCGGGTGCGCGCGGTGTTCGACTGGGAGCTGGCCACCCTCGGCGACCCGCTGGCCGACCTGGGCTGGCTGATG
>JASLAP010000397.1 GCA_030147065.1 Pseudonocardia sp.
GGAGGACGCGGTGGTGTCGCACGTCCTCGACGCCATCCGCGGTGGCGACACCCCCGATGTGGTGCCCGCCGAGTCCTCCACGCTCGGTTTCGCGGAGTTCCTCGCGGTCGAGCAGGAGCTCGACCGGCGGTGGCCGGAGACGGTCATGGAGCCCTCGCTCGACCGGATCGCCACGCTGGTGGACGTGCTCGGCGAGCCGCACCGCGGCTACCCGGTGGTGCACGTCACCGGCACCAACGGCAAGACGTCCACCGCGCGGATGGTCGACGCCCTGCTCACCGAGATCGGCCTGCGCACCGGGCGCTACACCAGCCCCCACCTGCAGCGGGCCACCGAGCGGATCAACATCGACAACCGCCCGGTGACACCCGAGAGGTACGTGCAGGTCTACCGGGACGTGAAGCCGTTCGTGGAGCTCGTCGACCTCAAGGAAGGGGTCGCGCTCTCGAAGTTCGAGGTGCTCACGGCGATGGCGTTCTCGGCCTTCGCCGACGCCCCGGTGGAGGCGGCGATCGTCGAGGTCGGGCTGGGCGGGCGCTGGGACGCCACCAACGTCGCCGACGGCACCGTCGCGGTGATCACCCCGATCGGCCTGGACCACGCCCAGTACCTGGGCACCGACGTGCTCGGCATCGCCCGGGAGAAGGCCGGCATCATCAAGCCGGGTGCGGTCGCCGTGCTCGCCGCGCAGGACAGGGCGGTGGCCGAGGTGCTGGTGGAGCGCTGCATCGAGGTCGACGCCCAGGTCGCCCGGGAGGGTGCGGAGTTCGGCGTGCAGGACCGGGAGATCGCCGTCGGCGGGCAGCGGCTGGCCCTGCGCGGCCTCGGCGGCCTGGTGGACGACATCTTCCTGCCGCTGCACGGCGAGCACCAGGCCAGCAACGCCGCCATCGCGCTGGCCGCGGCCGAGGCGCTGGTCGGCGCCGGGCCGCAGCAGCCGCTGGACCCCGAGGCGGTGCGCACGGCGTTCGCCTCGGTCGTCTCGCCCGGCCGGCTGGAGCGGCTGGCCGCCGGGGGCGGCGGGCCGACCGTGCTCACCGACGCCGCGCACAACCCGTCCGGCGCCCGCGCCCTGGCCGCCGCGCTGAGCACCGAGTTCCGCTTCACCCGGCTGGTCGGGGTGCTCGCGGTCATGCGCGACAAGGACGTGCGCGGGATCCTGCAGGAGCTGGAGCCGGTGCTGCACGAGGTCGTGGTCACCGCGAACTCGTCGTCGCGGTCGATGGACCCCGACGAGCTGGGCGCGCTGGCCGTGGAGGTGTTCGGCGCCGCGCGGGTCAGCGTCGAGCCGGTGCTGGCCGCCGCCGTCGAGCAGGCCGGCGAGCTGGCCGAGGAGGCCGGCGAGTCCGGCGTCGGGGTGATCGTCACCGGGTCCGTGGTGACCGCGGGGGAGACCCGCACGCTGTTCGGCAGGGAACCGGCGTGACCGCGCCGGAGCCGGCCGAGGACGGGGCCCGGGCCGCCGCGGAACCCGCCGGTCCGGCCGTGCCGGATCCGGCGGACGCGCCCGCCACGTCCGCGGCCGACGGGCCGCTCGGACCGGCGAAGCCAGCCCCGCCGGACCCGTTGAAGGGCCTGCGCGGGGTGTACGCCGCGGTCCTCGTCCTGGAGTCGATCGTGGTCGGGCTGGCGCTGCTGGTGCTGCCCAAGTTCGGGACCGGGGCTACCCCGGTCGGGGTCGCGGTGATCGCCACGCTGGCCGTCGCCATGGTCGCGGCCGCCGGGTTGCAGCGCCGGCCGTGGGGCCTGGGCCTCGCGCTCGGCCTGCAGGTCCTGACGATCCTCGCCGGGCTGGTCTGGGTGCCGGCGCTGGCCGTGCTCGGCGTCGTCTTCGCCCTGGTCTGGGGCGGCATCCTGCTCATGCGCCGCGACCTGCTGGGCCGGATGGCCCGCGGCGAGCTGCCCTCCCAGCAGATCCGCGAGCCGTAGCCGGGCGCGGGTCACAGGTCAGCACTCCGTAAGAACGCGGCCCGCCCGGAGCGGGACGGATCGGGCAGGCTGACCGCCATGGCCACCGCCCCGCCCAGCCCGCTGTTCCGCCGCCCGGCCGTCCTCGTCGCGCTCGCCGTCGTCGCCGTGCTCGTGGTGGTCGCGCTGTGGCTGTTCCAGCCGTGGAAACTGTTCGTCGACCAGAGCGTCGAGGAGGCGCCGCCGGGCGCCCCGGCCGCCGCGGCCCCGGCAGAACCCGCCGCGGCCCCCGCCGCGCCGGCCGGGCCGACCGTGCTCGCCACCGGCGAGCTGATCAGCCACGAGCACGCCACCACCGGCTCGGCGCAGCTGCTGGAGCTGCCCGACGGGTCCCGGGTGCTGCGCCTGGAGGACCTCGACACCAGCAACGGCCCGGTCCTCAAGGTGTGGCTGACCGACCAGCCGGTGATCGAGGGCCGGGACGGCTGGCACGTCTTCGACGACGGCCGCTACCTCGACCTCGGCGATCTCAAGGGCAACCTCGGCAGCGCCAACTACCCGATCCCCGCCGACGCCGACCTCACCGGCCTGACCAGCGTCAGCATCTGGTGCGAGCGGTTCAGCGTCTCCTTCGGCGCCGCCCCCCTCACCGCCTCGTGAGTGGAAAGCAGTGCCCGGGCACTGCTTTCCACTCACGAGCGGTCAGAGCAGGCGGTCGAGGGTGATGGGCAGGTCGCGGACGCGGACGCCGGTGGCGTGGTGCACGGCGTTGGCCACGGCCGCGGCCACCCCGACGATGCTGACCTCGCCGACGCCGAGCAGGCCCAGGGGCGCGGTGGGGTCGGGGACATCGAGGTACTCGATCCCGATCGCCGGCACGTCGGCCTGCACCGGGACGTGGTACTCGCCCAGCCCGGCGTTGACGATCCGGCCGGTGCGCGGGTCGACCAGGGTCTCCTCGGTCAGCGCCGAGCCGATCCCCATCACGATGCCCCCGCGCAGCTGGCTGGTCGCGGTCTTGGCGTTGATCACCCGGCCGACGTCGAACACGCCCAGCCAGCGCGACACCCGCACCTCGCCGGTGTCGGCGTCCACCCGCACCTCGCAGAAGTGCGCGCCGGTCGCGGCCCGCACGAAGCGGCGGCGGTCGCGCAGGAACCCGGCGGCCCACCGGGCCTGCCCGGCGGCCTGCCGCAGCCGCGAGTCCGACCCGGTGCGGTGCTCCAGCTGGGCCAGCCCGGCCCGGGACAGGATCGCGGCGTAGCTCTCCCCGGCGTGCTCGGCACCGGCCGGGGCGTCGGTCCGGACCAGCCCCCCGCGGGCCGGCCGCAGCTCGGCCGGGCGCCGTCCGTGCAGCGGCGAGTCGGGGGCCTTGCGGGCCAGGTCGGCGGCCGCGCGGGTGATCTGCTCGCAGGCCTGCAGGGCCGCCGCGGCCAGGCTCGCGGTCTGCCCGGACCCGCCGGCGATCGGCCCGACCGGCTGGTCGGAGTCGCCGTGCTCGACGGTCACCGCCCCGACCGGCACGCCTAGCTCGTCCGCGACGATCTGGCCCAGCGCGGTCGCCGCACCGACCCCGATCTCGTGGAACGAGCTGCGCACCAGCACCGTGCCGTCCGCGCGCAGCCGCACCAGCACGTCGGCCAGGAACTGGACCGGCATGTGGAACGCGGTCGCCACGCCCCAGCCGACCAGCCACCGCCCGTCGCGCATGGCGCGCGGCTGCGGGGCGCGGTCGGCCCAGCCGAACTGCCGGGCGCCGAGCGCGTAGGCGCCGCGCAGGTCGCGCCGGGAGAACCGCTTGCCGTCCAACGGGCTGCGCTCGGGCTCGTTGCGCATCCGCAGCTCGACCGGGTCCATCCCCAGCTCGACGGCCAGCTCGTCGACCGCCGACTCCAGCGCGAAGGACCCCACCGCCTCGCCCGGAGCGCGCATGAAGGTGTTCGGCAGCGCGTCCATCTCGACCGTGCTGTGCCGGATCAGGATCGCCGGGGCCGCGTACAGGTGCTGGGACTGGGAGCCGACCTGCTCGGCCCCGCCACCCGTGCGCCCGACGCGGGAGACGCCGGTGTGCACCAGCGCGGTGAGCCGCCCGTCGGGGTCGGCTCCCAGGGCCACCCGCTGCAGGGTGGCGCTGCGCCCGCCGACGGTCCGGAACACCGCTTCCCGGGTCAGCGCCAGGCGCACCGGCCGGTCGGTGACCCGGGCGGCCAGCGCGGCCAGCACCGTGCCGGCCCAGACCGAGCCCTTGCCGCCGAACCCGCCGCCGACGTAGGTGGCGATCACCCGCACGTCGGCCACCGGGACGCCGAACCGGGCGGCCAGTTGCTTGCGCGTCCAGTCGATGCCCTGCGAGGGGTCGTGCACGGTGAGCCGGTCGCCGTCCCAGAACGCGGTGGTGGCGTGCGGCTCGATGGCGTTGTGGTTCTGCTCCGGGGTGGTGTACCGGGCGTCCACGGTGATCGGCGACGCGGCCAGGGCGGCCCCGGCGTCGCCCTTCCGCGCCTCGCCGATCTCCAGCATGCTGCCCTTGACCGGTGTGGCGTCGACCTGCGCGACGGTGAAGTCGGTGACCGCCGGCAACTGCTCGTACTCCACCCGGACCAGCCGGGCGGCCGCCTGCGCGGCGTGCGGCGTCTCGGCGACGACGACCGCGACCGGCTGCCCGTTCCAGTGCACCTCGTCGGTGTTGAGGTAGTTGACCCGGGTGCCGGAGGCCATCGAGCTCAGGTCCAGCGGGGTGGGCCGGCGGGGTGGGGTCATCGGCGGGGCGTTGCGGTGGGTGATCACGGCCAGCACGCCCTCGACGGCCTCGGCCTGCGCGGTGTCGATGTCGGTGATCCGGCCGCGGGCGATCTCGGCGTGCACCAGGGCGGCGTGCGCCAGGTCGGGGTAGGGGACGTCGGCGGTGAACTGCGCCTGGCCCGAGGTCTTGACGGTCCCGTCGACCCGGTCGACCGGGCGGCCGACCGCGGGGCCGGGGTCCGTTGTCGGTGAAGTCCTCGGGGCCGGCGGGGCCGCCGGGCGGACCCGCTCCGGTGCCTGCGTCATGCCGCGCTCCCCTCGGTGAGCAGCTCGCGCAGCGTCGCGACGATCGTGCGCTGCGCCAGCTCGATCTTGAACTCGTTCTGCGGCAGGCCGACGGCCGGCGCCAGCTCGGCGGCGGCCGCGGCCCGGAAGGCCTCCTCGGTGGCCGGACCGCCGACCAGCAGCCGCTCGGCCGCGTGGGCGCGCCAGGGCTTGGCGGCGACCCCGCCGAGCGCGACCCGGGCCGTGGTCACCGTGCCGTCCCGCACCTCCAGCGCGGCGGCCACCGAGACCAGCGCGAACGCGAACGAGGCCCGGTCGCGGACCTTGCGGTAGCGGGACAGGGCCGCGACCGGCGTCGCCGGCAGGTCGACCGCGGTGATCAGCTCGTCCGGGTCGAGCACGGTCTCGATCTCGGGGCTGTCGCCGGGCAGCCGGTGCAGCTCGACCAGCGGGATGCGCCGGGTGCCGCGCACGCTCTGCACCTCGACCACGGCGTCCAGCGCGACCAGCGCGACCGCCATGTCCGACGCGTGGGTGGCGATGCAGTGCGCGCTGGTGCCGAGCACCGCGGAGGCGCGGTGGAACCCCTCGACCGCCGCGCAGCCGGTGCCGGGCTCGCGCTTGTTGCAGGCCGCGGTGGCGTCGGTGAAGTACGGGCAGCGGGTGCGCTGCAGCAGGTTGCCGCCGACGGTCGCCATGTTGCGCAGCTGCCCGGACGCGCCGGCCAGCAGCGCCTGGGACAGCACCGGGTATTGGGTGCGGACCGCCGGGTGCGCGGCCAGCGCGCTGTTGCGGACCAGCGCGCCGATCCGCAGCCCGCCGTCGGGCAGGTCCTCGACGCCGGTCAGCGGCAACCCGGAGATGTCGACCACGGTGTCCGGGTGCTCGACGTCCTGGCGCATCAGGTCGACCAGGTTCGTGCCGCCGCCGAGGAACCGGGTGCCGGGACCGGCCGCCCGCACCGCGGTGGCCACGTCCGGCGCGCTGACGTAGGCGAACGGCCTCATGACGCGACCTCGGCGACGTCGCGGATGGCGTCGGTGATGCCCTCGTAGGCGCCGCAGCGGCACAGGTTGCCGCTCATCCGCTCCTTGATCTCGGCGTCGGAGAGCTCGACCCCGGTGTCCGACGGGTGCGCGGTGACCGCGCTCGGGGCGCCCGCCCGGTGCTCGGCCAGCATCCCCAGCGCCGAGCAGATCTGCCCGGACGTGCAGAAGCCGCACTGGAACCCGTCGCGCTCGATGAACGCGCGCTGCAGGGGGTGCGGGCCGTCGGCTCCGGCGACCCCCTCGATCGTGGTGATCTCCCGCCCGTCGTACTGCACGGCCAGGGCCAGGCAGGACACGATCCGCTCGCCGTCGACGAGCACGGTGCACGCCCCGCAGGCACCCTGGTTGCAGCCCTTCTTGGTGCCGGTCAGCCCGAGCTGCTCGCGCAGCGCGTCGAGCAGGCTGACCCGGGGGTCCACCTCGACCCGGCGCACCGTCCCGTTCACCCGCAACTTCACCTCGACCACCTGGCCCTGATGTCCGGTCATGGG
>JASLAP010000437.1 GCA_030147065.1 Pseudonocardia sp.
TTCCTCTACTCCGACGCGGCCGGCTACCGCGCCGGACTGCTGTCGTTCATCCGCGAAGGCCTCGAACGCGACGAACCCGTCCTCGTCGCCGTCCCCCAACCCGGCCTCGGACTCCTCCGCGCCGCCCTCGACGACGACGAACTCACCCACGTCCGCACCGCCGACATGTCCATCGCCGGCCGCAACCCCGGACGCATCATCGGCTCCGTCCTCACCGCCTTCGTCGCCGAACACCCCCACACCCGCGTCCGCATCATCGGCGAACCCATCTGGGCCGGCCGCACCACCGACGAATACCCCGCCGCCGCCGAACACGAAGCACTCATCAACATCGCCCTCGGCAACCACCCCGCCTACATCCGCTGCCCCTACGACGTCACCCACCTCGACCGCTCCGTCCTCCTCGACGCCACCCGCACCCACCCCGTCATGGCCTCCGACAGCGACCGCTGGACCAGCCCCGGCTACGCCGACCCGGTCGCGGTGGCCACCCTGTTCGACTCGCCGCTGGCCCCGGCCCCGTCGGACGCCGACGTGATGGTCGTCGGACCGACCACCGGCACCCGCGCGGCCCGCCGATTCGTGCACGACTTCGGCGAGTCCGCCGGGATGACCCCGGAGCGGCTCGGCGACCTGCGGCTGGCCACCCAGGAACTGGTGGTCAACACCCTGGTGCACAGCGGCGGCCAGGGCCTGCTCAGCATCTGGACGGCGCACGGGCAGGTCGTCTGCCAGGTCCAGGACGGCGGCCGGATCACCGACCCGCTGGCCGGCCGGCGCCCACCGGCCCCGCCCGAGATCGGCCACGGGCTCTACATCGTCCACCAGGTCTGCGACCTGGTCCGCATCCACCGCCGCTCCACCGGCACCACCGTGCGCATCTTCCTCGACCTGCACTGACCCCGGCCCCCGCTCTCGCAGACCGTCGCGGGTGGCGCAGCCCGTTGGGGGTTCGCGCAGCCCGCCGGCGGGCTGCGACGGCACCACACGCGCTGCGCGACAACCCGCGAGCTGCGGCGGTCAGCCGGCGCCTTCCATGCGGTAGCCGTCCCGGGCGGAGAACCGGGCCGTCACGCTGAACCGGTCGCCGCGCACCAGCGTCTGCCGCCACTCCACCGGCTGGTCGCCGGCCAGCCCGAGCCGGTCGATGGCGAACGCGGCCACCCCCGCGCCGGTGCCCAGCAGCTCGCGCTCACCGCCCTCGGGCAGCACCGCTCGGATCCGCTCGCTGCCGCCGGTGACCCGCACCCCGCACCGGGTCGCGTACTCGGCGTACAGGCCGGTGCGGGCGAAGTCGACCTCCAGCAGCGGGGCGGCCAGCCGGGCGGGCAGCCAGACCCGGTCCACGGCCAGCGGCTCGGCGTCGGCCAGCCGCAGCCGCTCCAGGTGCACCAGCGGGGTCGACTCCTCCAGCCCGAGCCGGGCGGCCACCACCCCGTCGGCCCGGACGTCGAGCGTGCGGACCACGCTGCGCTGCACCCGTCCGGTGGCCTCGACCGCGGAGAACAGGCTGTAGATCTCGCCGAGCGGCTGTTCGATCCCGCCCGGCCGGGCCCGCCGCGGCGACCGCCCGCGCCCGGCGACCACGACGCCCTCCTCGCGCAGCCGGCGCACGGCCTCGCGCACGGTGTGCCGGCTCACCCCGTACTCGGCGACCAGGGCCAGCTCGCCGGGGAACGCCGCGCCGAACTCCTCCTGGTCGAGCCGGCGGCGCAGGTCCGCGAGCAGTTGCACCCACAGCGGGGTGCCGGCGATCCGGCTCAGCGTGCGGGCAGCCATCAGCGACCGGCCGGGAACGGGTGTGCCGGCCGGTGCCCCGCCGCCGCGCACCGCACGGCACCCAGTCTCGTCGCGCATCCCGCCCGCCAACAACCCCACTCCCGTCCCCACCGGGTGTCAGGAAAGCCACTTTCAGGACGGATCCGGTCCTGAAAGTGGCTTTCCTGACATCGGGGCGGGGGTGGGGGGTGTGGGGTCAGGTGCGGTGGCCGACGCCGGCCATGACCTCGCCCTTCTCCAGCAGCGTCTTGAGGTCGGCCAGCAGTTCGGGCCAGCCGCCGCTGGGCGGCAGCTCACCGCTGACGGCCTGGTGCATCACGCTGCCGGGGGCGAAGCCGTCGTGGGTGACGGTCAGCCGGACCACCGGCCCGTGCGGCTCGATGGTGAAGTCGACCTTCGACCGGGGCTCGCGCAACCGCTCCCGGTACTCCTCGTCGCTCCAGCCGAAGAACTCGGCGTGCTCGGGCTGGAAGCCGTGCCAGCTGTAGGACAGCCGGTGCGGGCGGTCGGCCGCCAGCACCACCTGGCCGAGGTCCTTCGGCTCGGCGTCCGGCGCGTCCTGCCACAGCACCGGCGAGCCCACCCGCCAGTCCGAGTGCAGCGCGGCCCCGGCCCAGTACCGGCGGGTGAACTCCGGGCTGGTCAGGGCGTCCCAGAGGCGTTCGGGGGTGGTGTCGATGTAGGTCGCGTAGACGAAAACGGGGCTTTCGGTCGCGGTCATGGATGTGCCCTCCAGGGCTCGGGTCAGCTCGCCCAGCGCCCGGGCCCGGCCGCGGTCGTAGCGGTCGATCCAGCGCTCGGCGATGGCGTTGATCGGGGCGGCGTTGAGGAAGTGCAACTTCTCCCTCCCCCGCCACGTCGTGGTCACCAGGTCGGCCGCCTCGAGGACGGCGAGGTGCTTGCTCACCGACTGCCGGGCCATCTCCAGCCCGGAGCACAGCTCGCGCAGGCTCTGCCCGTTGCGGGCGTCGAGGCTGTCCAGCAGCCGTCGGCGGCTGGGATCGGCCAGCGCCCGGAACACCTCGTCCATCACCCTCCTCATGCAGCCTCTTGGCTGCATGAAACATAGGCAGCCATCCGGCTGCATGTCAAGGCCGGCTCAGGCGGCGCGGCTCGTCGCCACCTCACCGAGCGCCCGGTCCAGGATCGCCACGCCCCGCTCCAGCTCCTCGTCGGTGCTGGTCAGCGGCGGGGCGATGCGGAAGGTGCCGCCCATCCCGGGCAGCTGCACGACGTTCATGTGCAGACCCAGCTCCAGGCACCGCCTGGTGACCTCCGCACCGAGCCGGTCGCCGCCGTCACCGGCCAGCTCCAGGCCCTGCAGCAGCCCGCGGCCGCGCACGTCACCGACCACCGCGTGCCGGTCCTTCAGCGCCAGCAGGCCGGCCCGCAGCAGGTCGCCCTTGGCCCGGACCACGGCGTCCATACCGTCGCGTTCGAGCACGTCCAGCACGGTGTTGCCGACCGCGGCGACCAGCGGGTCGGACACGTGGGTGGTGTAGAACAGGTAGCCGCGCTCGTGCGCGGCGGCCTCGATCTCCGCGCTGGTGACGACGGCGGCCAGCGGCAGCCCGGCGCCGAGGGTCTTGGACAGCGTCAGGATGTCGGGGACGACGCCGTCGCGCTGGAAGGCGTACCAGGTGCCGGTCCGGCACAGCCCGGTCTGCGCCTCGTCCAGGATCAGCAGCATGCCGCGCTCGCGGCACTTGTCGCGCAGCGCGGCCAGGTAGCCCAGCGGCAGGTCGATCACCCCGCCGGAGCTCAGGATCGGCTCGACGATGCAGGCGGCCGGGCTGCCCACCGACTGCGCGTCGATCAGCTCGAAGCCCTGGTCGAGCTGGCGGCGCCAGGCCGCCTCGTACTCCGGGCCACCGGCCGACCAGCGCGGGTCGGGGGTGGGCAGCGCGAAGTTGCCCGGCACCGCGGGCCCGTAGCCGCGGCGCCCGGCGCTGTAGGTGGCGTTGACCGCGGCCTGGGTCATCCCGTGCCAGGACCGGCTGAACGAGACCACCTCGAACCCGCCGGTCACCAGCTTCGCCATCCGGATCGCGGCCTCGTTGGACTCGGCGCCGGTGGTCAGCAGCAGCACCTTCTCCAGCGGGTCGGGCAGCGACCCGGCGAGCCGGCGGGCCAGGTCGACCACCGGGCGCGAGAGCATCCCGCTGAACAGGTGGTCCAGCGTGCCGATCGACTCGCGCACGGTGGCGACGATCTCCGGGTGGCTGTGCCCGAGGATCGCGCTCATCTGGCCGGAGGTGAAGTCGAGGATGCGCCGGCCGTCCTCGGTGACCAGGTGGCTGCCCTCGGCCCGGTCGACGATCAGCGGGGTGAACGGCCCGGCGTAGCGGACGAGGTGGCGGTGGGCGTCGGACCAGAAGGTCTCGGAGCTGGGCATGACCCGACGGTAGGTCGCCCGTCCGTGCAGGTCCATCGACGATATATGCTCTGGTTGTTCGGGATCGTCGAACAGGGAGGGTGCTGTGCTCAGCCCCTGGCGGCTGCGCCTGCTGGCGCAGCTGGAGAGCCTGGGCACGGTCCGGGCGGTGGCCCAGGCGCTGCACCTGAGCCCGTCGTCGGTGTCGCAGCAGCTCGCCGTGCTCGAGCGGGAGGCCGGCGCGGCGCTGCTGGAGCACCACGGGCGGCGGGTCGCGCTCACCCCGGCCGGGGCGCTGCTGGCCGGGCACGCCCGGGAGATCCTGCAGCGCATCGAGGCCGCCGAGGACGACCTCGCGCGACGGCGGGCCGAGCCGATCGGGACCGTGCGGGTGGGCTCGTTCGCCAGCGGGTTGCCCGCGCTGGTCCTGCCGGCCGCCGTGCGGCTGCGGGCCGACCACCCGCGGCTGCACGTCGAGGCCACCGAGCTGGAGTCGCACGACAGCCTGCCGGCACTGCGCCGCGGTGAACTGGACCTCGCGCTGGTGGTGGACTTCCACGACGGCTGGCTCCCGGTCGACGACCGGTTGCGCGCGGTCGCGCTGGCCGGCGACCCGGTCGTGCTGGTCCTGCCCCGCGACCATCCCGCCGCGGCCGCGGCGACGGTCGACCTGGCCGAGCTGTCCGACCAGCGCTGGGCGCTCGACCAGCGCGGGAGCTACTTCCACGACCTGGTCGTGCGGCTGTGCCGGCGCCGCGGGTTCGAGCCGGTGGTCGCCGGTCGGTACACCAGCTACTCGCTGTTGCTGCAGCACGTGGAGCGCGGGCTGGCGGTGGCGGCGCTGCCGGAACTGGCCGTCGACCGCCGCTACGACGTCGTCACCACCGCGCTCACCCCGGCGGCGGACCGGACGATCCGGGCGGTGCTGCCGGCCGGGGGTCCGCCGCTGCCGGCCGTCACGACGGTGCTGGACGCGCTGTGCGCGATCGGGGCGACACTCCCCGTGCAGTGAGAAACGAGCCGAGCATTCTACCTCTCGCCCGGCCAGCGTCCGGAATCGGGGCTATGGTCCCCGCGGAGCCCGGGACGGGCGGTGCCGGGGCACTCGTGAGGGTGGTGGTCGGGGGTGGCGACAGCGGAGCAGGCGGTGCCGGAGGCGGGCAAAGCCCCGCTCGTGCACCGCAGCCTGGTGGTCCCGTTCGTCCTGCTCGTGCTGTGCTTCGCCGCCTGGGGCGCCGCGGCGAACCTCACCGACATCCTGGTCGGGGTGTTCCGCAGCATCTTCGACATGTCGAACTTCCAGTCCTCGCTGGTCCAGTTCGCCTACTACGGGGCCTACTTCACGCTGGCCATCCCAGCCGCAATGATCAACAAGAGGTTCGGCTACAAGGCCGGCGTGCTGGTCGGTCTGGGCCTGGCGGCCATCGGCGGGGTGCTGTTCTGGCCGGCCAGCGAGCTGCTGGTCTACGAGGCCTTCCTGCTGGCGCTGTTCGTGCTGGCCGGCGGGTTGTCCATCCTGGAGACCTCGGCCAACCCGTTCGTCATCGCGATGGGCGAGGAGCGGTCGGCGACCCAGCGGCTCAACCTGGCCCAGGCGTTCAACCCGGTCGGGGCGAACATCGGCGTCCTGCTCGGGGCGCTGCTCATCCTGCCCGCGCTCACCCCCGAGCCGGCCAAGACGATCATGAGTCCGGAGGAGCTGCGGGCCAGCCAGGAGCAGGACCTGGCGCTGGTGCTCGGCCCCTACCTCGGCATCGCCGCGGTGCTGGTGGCGATCTGGCTGCTGATCGCGTTCCGCCGGATGGACCTGCCGCCGGTCCCGGACGCCGAGGCGGTGCCCAGCGGCAGCACCTTCGGCCGGCTGTGGGCCAACCGGCACTACCGCTACGGCGTGCTCGCCCAGTTCTTCAACGTCGCCGCGCAGACCTGCACGTGGACGTTCACCATCCTCTACGCCCAGGACGTGGTCGGGGTGTCGGCCGAGAACTCCGGGTGGTACCTGCAGGCCAGCCTGATCCTGTTCCTGGTCTCCCGGTTCGTGATGACCTGGCTGCTGGGGCTGTTCCGGCCCACCCGACTGCTGCTGATCATGGCGCTGTTCGGGGTGGTGTGCTGCGCGGTGGCGGTCTTCTCGCTGAACATCGTCGGGCTGCTCGCGGTGGTGGCGATCTCGGCGTCGCTGTCGCTGATGTTCCCCACGATCTACGGCGTCGCCCTGCACGGCCTGGGCGAGGACGCCAAGTTCGGGGCCGCCGGGCTGGTCATGGCCATCCTCGGCGGGGCGCTGCTGCCGATGGTGCACGCCGCGGTCATGGACCGTGTCGGCGCCGCGGCGGGCTACGTGGTGCCGGGGGTCTGCCTGGCCCTGGTGGCGGCCTACGCGCTGTTCGACCTGCGCACCACCCGTGACAGCGACGCCCCCGAACCGGCGGGCACGCCCTAGCGACTCCGGAGGAGAGGTCCGTGTCGATTCTTCACCGGAGCCCGTGGCGGCTGCCCCGCCGCCTGGTCGCGCTGGCCGGTGCCGCGCTGCTCGGCCTGACCCTCACCGCCTGCGGGGACGACGCCGAGGCGGTCACCGTCGGCCTGATCACCAAGCAGGAGGAGAACCCGTTCTGGGTGACGATGCGGGAGGTCGCGGAGGACACCGCCGAGGACGAGAACGTCGAACTGCTGACCGCCACCGGGACCAGCGACACCGACGTGCAGAGCCAGGTGGCCGCGCTCGAGTCGATGACCGAGGCCGGCGCGGCCGGCATCCTGATCGCCCCGACCGACTCCACCGAGCTGGTGCCGGCCATCGAGCGGGCCCGGGAGGCCGGGGTGATCGTGATCGCGGTGGACACCCCGGTCGAACCCGAGTCGGCGGTCGACGCGCTGTTCGCCACCGACAACTTCCGGGCCGGTGAGCTGATCGGCCGCTACGCGAGCGCCGAGGCCGCCGAGCGCGGCATCGAGCCGCGGGTCGCGCTGCTCGACCTGGCCCCCGGGATCCGCTCCGGTGAGCTGCGCCGCGAGGGGTTCCTGCAGGGCTTCGGACTCCCCCAGGACAGCCCGCAGCCGGCCGCGGTCGACACCGAGGGCGACCGGGACCTGGCCCGGGCCGGCATGGAGCGGCTGCTCGCGGCCGATCCGGGCATCAACGTCGTCTACACCGTCAACGAGCCGGCGGCCTTCGGCGCGATCGAGGCACTGGAGGCGGCCGGCCGGAACCTGGACGACGTGATCGTGGTGTCCGTCGACGGCGGCTGCGAGGCGATCAAGAACGGGGTGCGGCCGGGCACCATCGACGCGACGGCCCAGCAGTACCCGGAGAACATGGCCCGCGAGGGCGTCGAGGCCGTGGCCCGGGCCGCCCGGGGCGGCGAGGCCCCCGCCGAGTACCTCGACACCGGGGTCCAGCTGATCACCGGTGATCCGGCGCCGGGCGTCGAGTCCCGGGACGTCGCCTACGGCGTGCGCAACTGCTGGGGGGACTGAGGGCCGCGGTCGACCGACCGCGGTCGGGATCCGAGAGCGGGGCTCAGGCGCCGCTCTTGGTGAGCAGCGCGATGGAGGCGGCGCTGCGGGTCGCCGGGTACGCGGCGATGGTGCGGGACAGCTCGCTGCGCCGGGCGCGGCGGGCGGCGACGGCCCGGCGGAAGGCGGCCAGGCGACCGGTCCGGGCCGGGCCGGTGGTGGTGGTCTCGGGACGGGTGGTGGTCTCGGGAGCGGGCGCGGTGGTGGTCGTGGCGGTCTCCCGGGTCATCAGGTTCATGTTCACGGTGTCCAGTGTCGTCGCCGGGCATCCATGCGTCCAATGAGACTTTGATATGCGACTCATGCAGTAGCGTCATTGATGTGGACACGAACGCGCTGCGCTGGTTCCAGCAGGTCGCCGACGGGGTCACCGTGACCGAGGTGAGCGAGCTGGAGGGGACCACCCAGTCCGGGGTGTCCCGGGCGCTGGCCAGGCTGGAGGCCGAGGTCGGCACGCCGCTGCTGCGCCGGACCGGCCGCACCCTGCGGATGACCCACGCCGGGGTCGCGTTCAAGCGCCACGTGGACGCGGTGATGCACGAGCTCGACGACGGCCTGGCCGCCGTCCAGCAGTTGGTCGAGCCGGAGACGGGCACCGTGACGCTGGCCTTCCAGCCCTCGCTGGGCACCTGGCTGGTGCCCGACCTGGTCGGCAGCTTCCGCGCCGCGCACCCCGGCGTCCGGTTCGTGCTGCTGCCCAAGCGCGACGAGCTGGTGACCTCGCTGCACCCCCGCGGCGAGATCGACCTGGAGCTGTCCACCCTGCGGGTCGGGACGCGGGCGGTGCGCTGGCGGCGGCTGGCCCGCGAACCCCTGCACCTGGCGGTGCCGACCGGGCACCCGCTCGCCGCGCACCCGCAGGTCTCCCTGGCCGACGCCGCCCACCACCCGTTCATCGCCATCCGGCCCAGCTCGGTGCTGCGCCAGCAGTGCGACGAGCTGTGCGAGCGGGCCGGGTTCGTCCCGGAGATCGCCTTCGAGTGCGACGACCTGCCCACCATCCGCGGGTTCGTGGCCGCCGGGCTGGGGGTGGCGATCGTCCCGGCGGCCCACGACGGGCCCACCGGGCCGCAGCACCTGGAGATCACCGACGACGGCGCCCACCGCGACATCGGGATGTCGTGGGCGGCCGAGCGGCGGCTGCTGCCGGCCGCGGAGCTGTTCCGGGCGCACGTGGCCGCGCGGACGACCGCCCGGCCGTGACCGGTCCTCGCAGACCGTGGCGGGCCCGCGCAGACCGCCGGCGGCCTGCGCGGGCACCACCCGGGGCTGCGCGACGCTCGACGGGCCGCGAGGGCGCGGCCGGCGCCTCAGCTCCCGGCGTCGTCGGCGAAGACCAGGCCGTGCCCCGGCGCGGTCGCCGCGGACAGCCGGTCGCCGTCGATGCGCACCCCGGACGGCCGGGCGAGCACGCCGAGCGCGGCGAACGACGCGTCCTCGACGTCCTCCACCGCCGGCGGGCCGGGCAGGCAGAGGGCGAGCTGCCCGGACAGGTCGGGCAGCAGGTGCGGCGCCACGGCCGCGCCGCCGGTCCGGGCCTGCTCGGCGATCCGCAGGAACGGGGTGATCCCGCCGACCCGCACGACGTTGGGCTGCAGCACGTCGACGCCCGCGCGGGCGAGCTCGCGGAACTGGTGGACGGTGTAGGCGCTCTCCCCCGCGGCCAGCGGCACGTCGACCCGCGCCCGCAGCGCCGCGTGCGCCGCGACGTCGTCGGCGAGCAGCGGCTCCTCCACCCAGTGCAGGTCGAACGCGGACAGCCGGCCGATCGCGCGCACGGCCGTCGGCAGGTCCCAGAGCTGGTTGGCGTCGATCATCAGCCGGCAGCGGGGACCGATCACCCGGCGGACGGCGGCGACCCGCACCTCGTCCTCGTCCAGGTCGGCCCGGCCCACCTTGACCTTGACCGCGGTGTGCCCGGCCGCGACCCAGCGGCGGGCCTGCTCGGTCAGCTCGTCGAGCGGGTAGTGCCGGTTGACCCCGCTGCCGTAGACCGGGACCGCGTCGTGCCGGCGGCCGAGCAGCTCGACCAGCGGCAGGCCGCGGCGGCGGGCCAGCAGGTCCCACAGCGCGATGTCCACCCCGGCCATCGCCATCGTGGTCAGCCCGCCCCCGCCGGCCTCGTGCAGGTGCCACCACAGCCGGTCCCAGACGACCGCCGGGGCGGTGGGCCCGCCGACGACGACCGGGCGGCAGTCGTCGTCGAGCAGGGCCCGGATCGCGCCGGCGCCGATCGTGGGCGTCCAGCTGAACCCGGTGCCGCGGGCGCCGTCGGCCGCGGTGACCTCGGTGAGGACCAGGTGCACGTGCCGCACGTCCGGCCCCCACGGGCGGGGCAGCGGCACCCGCAGGGCCCGGGTGCGCAGCTCGGCCACCCGGTCCGCGGGCGTCACCAGCTCGCCCCGACCCGCTCCAGGCCGGTCTTCAGCAGCCCGGTCAGCTCGGCGACCTCGCCCTCGGACGGGTCGACCAGCGGCGGGCGGACCCCGCCGACGTCCAGCCCGCGCGCCCGCACCCCGGCCTTGACCAGCGCGACCGCGTAGCCGGGGACCCGGTCGCGCAGCCGGGCCAGCGGCAGGAAGAACTCCTCCAGCAGCCCGTCGGTGCCGGCGCGGTCGTCGGTGACCAGCGCCCGGTGGAACGCCATCGCCACCTCGGGTGCGAAGCAGAACGCGGCCGACGAGTACAGCTCGACGCCGATCCCGCGGTAGGCCGGGGCGGTCACCTCGGCGGTCGGCAGGCCGTTGAAGAACGGGAAGCCCGGCCCCACCGCGGAGCGCACCGCCCGCACGATCGCGGTCATCCGCTCCAGGTCGCCGAGCCCGTCCTTGAACCCGGCGACGGTCGGCAGCCGGGCCGCGGCGACCGCGGTCGCCGGGGTGAACACCGCCCCGGCCCGCTGGTAGACGACCACCGGCAGGTCGGTGGCCGCGGCGACCGCCTCCAGGTAGCGCAGCGTGCCCTCCGGTGGTCCGGCCACCAGGTACGGCGGGAGCAGCAGCAGCCCGTCGGCGCCGGCCCCGGCCGCGCGGCGGGCCTGCTCGACGGCCACCGGCAGCGGGCCGCCCGCCCCGGCGACCACCGGCACCCGGCCGGCCACGGCCCGCACGGCCGTGTCGACGACGGTCTCGTGCTCGGCCACCGACAGCGCGTGCAGCTCACCGGTGCCGCACGCGGCGAACACCCCGCCCGGGCCGTGCGCGAGCCCGCGGGTGACGTGCTCGGCCAGCAGGTCGGGCGCCAGGTCCCCGGCCGCGGTGAACGGGGTCACCGGGAAGAACAGGACGCCGTCCAGGGGCAGGGGCATGGGTGTCCTCCAGGGGTTCGGGCGGGCTCAGCCGAGCTCGGTGCGCCAACTGCGCCGCGCGGTCCATCCGAGCAGACGGCCGGCCTTGGCGGCGGAGAAGGCGGGGCGGGTGCCGGTCAGCCCGGCGGCGGCCGCGGCCAGGCCGGGGTGGTGGCGGGGCAGCAGGTCGGCGAGCGGCTCGCGGGCGAGCGCGTCGGCCGCGCCGGCCAGGAACACCTCGCCGCTGCGCACCGCGTCGGGCGGGTCGAGCAGGGCGGCGACCAGGTCGGCGGCGTCGCGGGCGTCGACGTAGTTGAACAGCGCGGGCGCGGCCAGCTCGGGGCGGTCGAGCCGGTCGCGGACGGTGTGGCCGGACTGGGTGGGCGCGCCCCGCCAGTCCTCCGGGGCCACCACGAAGCACGGCCGGACCACCGACACGTGCACGTCGGCGCCGTGGCGGGCGGCGACCATCGCCGCGGTCTGCTCGGCGGCCAGCTTGGACAGCGCGTAGGCGTGCCAGGGCCGCACCGGGGAGTCCTCGTCCAGCGGCAGCCGGTCGGGCGCCCACCCGGCCGGGTTGCCGTAGCCGTGCACGGTGGGGCTGCTGGCCACCACGATCCGCGGCACGCCCAGGTCGACTGCGGCCTGCAGGGTGTTGAACGCCAGCGCGGTGTTGACCCGGTGGATGGTGGCCTCCGGACGGCTGAACGGCACCGCGATCGCGGCCAGGTGCACCACCGCGTCGGGGCGGTAGCGGGCCATCACCGCGTAGGCCTCGCCGGGGTCGGTGAGGTCGGCCGGGAAGCTCTCCACGCCGGCGCTCGCGGCGGCAAGGTCGACCGACACCGGTTCGTGGCCGTGCCCGGCCAGCCCGGCGACGACCGAGCGCCCCAGCCGCCCGGCCCCGCCGGTGACCACGACCCGCAACGACGTCACGCCGTCACCCCGCGGAGGCGGAGGTCGGAGCGGGTCGGGCCAGCACGTCGGCGGAGACCGGGCGGCCGGTGGCCAGGGACGCGTTGGCGGCGATCCCCACGCCGACCGCGCGCACCCCGTCGCGCCAGCCCGCCCGCCGGCCCAGCGGGTCGGTCGGGCGGTCCGGCCGGAACAGGTCGTCGAGCAGCAGGGCGTCGCCGCCGCCGTGCGCGCCGGCGCCCTCGACGATCGGCACCCGGCGGGCCGGCTCCCAGTGCCGCTGCACCACCAGCTCGCTGCCGGGAACCCGGGCCGCGGGCTCGGGGTCACCGGCGTCGGGGGTGACGCTCGGGTCGACCGCGCTGCGCGCCCCGTCCCGCGGCGGTCGCACCTCGGCCCGCTCGACGACCGAGAGCTCCAGCCGCCCGGCGGTGCCGTTGACCGACAGCCGGTAGCCCTCCCACGGCGCGTGCGCGGTGAGCGAGTAGGTGAGCAGGGCGCCGCCGCGGTAGCCGACGAGCACGGCCATGGTGTCCTCGATGCTGATGCCCTCGCCGAACACGTCGCGGTCGCGCAGGTACCCGTCGTCGGCCTCGGCGTCGAGGTAGAGGCCGCGCAGCCGCGGGTCGCCCGCCAGGTCCAGGCCGAACGGGTCGTCGGCCAGGCCGGGCCAGCCGTGGCTGCGCGCGGGACGGTCGCCGACCCCGCGCGCGGCCGCCGCCCGCGCCCCGTAGAAGCGCAGCGCGCCCCGCGCGAACACCTGCTCGGGCTCGTCGTCGATCCACCAGTTGACCAGGTCGAAGTGGTGGCTGGCCTTGTGCACCAGCAGCCCGCCGGAGCGGTCCTTCTCGCGGTGCCAGCGGCGGAAGTAGTCCGCGCCGTGCACGGTGTCCAGCGCCCACTCGAAGTGCACCGAGGTGACCTCGCCGACCGCGCCGCCGGCGATCAGCTCGCGCACCGCGGAGTTCCGCGGGGAGTAGCGGTAGTTGAAGGTGACCACCAGGTCGCCGCCGGTCTCCGCGACCGCGTCGGCCACCTCCCGGCAGCCCTCGGCGGTGGTGGTCAGCGGCTTCTCGCAGATCACCGCGCAGCCCGCCCGCAGCGCGCGGCTGACGTAGCCGGCGTGCGTGGCGTCCACGCTGGTCACCACGACCGCGTCCGGCCGCTCCCGGGCCAGCAGGTCGGCGAACTCCTCCGGGCGGTACTGCAGCAGGTCCGGCGCACCCGGCCGGGCCTGCCGGTGCAGCCGCTGGTAGTAGCCCATCCGCGTCGGGTTGGGATCGCACAGGGCCACCACCTCACCCACGTCGGCGTGGCTGCCCAGCAGGGCGTCGACGTACATCTGGGCGCGGTGCCCGGTGCCGACGATCGCGTGGCGGCGGCGCGGACGGTCGCTCATCGTGCTCCTCGGGGCTGCGCTGGGGCGGACGGCGGGCCGGCGGGCGGCGCGGGGAGGGGACGCGCCGCCCGCCGGAGCTCACGCGGTGGCCGCGTCGGCGTCGGCCATGAACCGGTCGGCCGCCTCCTCGACGGTCAGCCGGTCGAACAGCACCTGCTCGTGCAGCTGCTGCAGGATCCGCTGCACCTCGCCGGCGCCCGGCGGCGGCAGCGGCGGCGGCTCGGCCAGGTCCGGGGTGATCTCCTCGAGGAACTCCGCGGACTTCTGGTCGGCCGGGGAGAGCTGGTCGACGATCTGTTGGCGCAGCGCGGTGTTGATCGGCAGCCCGCGGTCGCTGAGCGCCACCTCCGCCACCTCCGGCGAGTTGACCAGGTAGTCGATGAACCGGGCCGACTCCTCCGGGTGCTCGGTGCGCGCGGACACCGCCCAGAACATCGCCGGCTTGAGGTACATCCCGGCCTGCGGCGACTCCCCCGGCCAGCGCAGCAGCTGCAGGTCCTGGCCGGTGTTGCTGCTCAGCGCCGGCAGCTGGTTGGTCCACCAGCTGCCCAGCGCCGCCCGGCCGGTCGAGGTCAGCGACTGGTCGATGCCGCCGACCTGGGACTCGACGGTGATCGGCGGCGGGGCCGCGGCGCCGGTGTCCCGCAGCGCGATCATGTGGTTCCACCAGTCGACCAGGGTCTGGCGGCTGAAGCCGACGTCGCCCTCCTCGTCGAACAGGGCCTCGCCGCGCTGGCGGGCGTAGATCTCGAAGGTGGTCTCGTTGAACGCCGGGTCCTGCACGCCGAACACCTGGCCCCCGCCGGCCGCGCTGACCTGCGCGCTGACCTGAACCATCTGGTCCCAGGTCCAGGTCTCGTCGTCGGGCACCGCCACCCCGGTGTCGGCGAAGACCTTCGGGTTGGCCAGCAGCGCGAACGCGTTCACCCCGGTCGGGATCGCGAAGGTCTGGTCGTCGATCTGCCCGGACCGCATCGTCGCCTCGTCGAGCTGCGCGGTGTCGATCACGTCGGGCAGGTACTCGGACAGGTCGGCCAGCGCCCCGCGGTCGGCGTACTCGCGCACGTAGCGGGTGTCCTGCTGCATGACGTCGGGGGCGTCGCCACCGGCGGTGGCGGTGGCCAGCCGGTCCCAGTACTCGTCGAAACCGCTGAACTCGGCCTCGATGGTGACTCCCGGGTTGGCGGCCTCGTAGGAGTCGATCAGCTGCTGGGTGTACTGGTGGCGGGTGTCGCTGCCCCACCAGTAGAAGCGCAGGGTGACCGGGCCGCCGTCGGCGCCGGCCTGCTCGCCGCCGCCGCTGCCGCAGGCCGTGCCGGCGGCCATGACCAGGCTGAGCGCCCCGGCGACGAGGGTGCGGCGCAATCGGGACGCCGGGCGGCCGGGGGCGGGGGGTGGTGCTGCCACGGTGCAGTTCCCTTCGGATGGATGATCACAGCTGGGTGGGTCACTTGAGCCCGGTCGTCGCGATGCCCCGGACGAGGTAGCGCTGACCGGCCAGGAAGAAGCCGAAGATCGGGCCGAGCGAGACGATCGACATGGCGAACACCGGACCCCACGGCGTCTGGGTGTTGGAGTCGGCGAAGGTCCGCAGCGCGACCGGCACGGTGTACAGGTCGGGGTCGGCCAGGAAGATCAGCTGGCTGAAGAAGTCGTTCCAGGTCCAGATGAAGGTGAAGATCGCCGTCGTGGCCAGGGCCGGCGTCGACATCGGCATGATGATCCGCCAGAAGATCCCGAAGTGCCCGCAGCCGTCGATCCGGGCGGCCTCGTCGAGCTCGCGCGGGATGCCCCGGATGAACTGGACCATCAGGAAGATGAAGAACGCGTCGGTGGCCAGCAGCTTCGGCACGATCAACGGCCAGAAGGTGTTGATCCAGTCCAGCTGGGCGAACAGCACGTACTGCGGCACGATCACCACGTGGATCGGCAGCATGATCGTGCCGAGCATGACGGCGAACCAGAACCGCTTGAACCGGAACTCCAGCCGGGCGAAGGCGTAGGCGGCCAGCGAGCAGGCCAGCAGGTTGCCGATGATCGATCCGCCCACCACCACCAGCGAGTTCAGGATGTAGGCGTGGAACGGCCGGGGCAGCGCCGTCCAGCCCTCGACGTAGTTGGCGACGGTGAAGTTCGCCGACCACAGGCCCGGCTCGGTGAAGATCTCCGCGGTCGGCTTGAACGAGCTGGACAGCATCCAGATCAGCGGGTACAGCATCAGCAGGCCGAACAGGATCAGGCCCAGGTGGGCCAGCGGGCGGCGCCGGCCCGCGGCGCGGGCGGGGCCGGATCCGGTCGCCGGTTCAGTCGTCGCCATAGAACACCCAGAACCTCGAGACCAGGAAGTTGGCCGCGGTCAGCAGGCCGACGATCAGCAGCAGCACCCAGGCCAGCGCCGAGGCGTAGCCCATGTCGAAGTTGCCGAACCCGCGGATGTACAGGTAGAGCGTGTAGAACAGGGTCGAGTCGGCCGGTCCGCCCCGACCGCTGCTGACGATGAAGGCCTGGGTGAACGACTGGAACGACCCGATCAGCTGCAGCACCAGGTTGAAGAAGATGATCGGGCTGAGCAGCGGCAGCGTGATGGAGCGGAACCGGCGCACCGGTCCGGCGCCGTCGATGGCCGCGGCCTCGTGGTACATCTGCGGGATCTGCCGCAGGCCGGCCAGGAAGATGACCATCGGTGAGCCGAACGTCCAGACGTTGAGGATGATCAGCGTGCCGAGCGCGTAGTCCGGGTCGGACACCCAGCCGGGCAGGTTCTCGAAGCCCAGCCCGGTGAGCGCGGCGTTGATCAGGCCCTCGGCCCCGAACATCTGCCGCCACAGCACGGCGACCGCCACGCTCGCGCCGAGCAGCGAGGGCAGGTAGTAGACCGAGCGGTAGACCGCCAACCCGCGCAGCCCGCGGTCCAGCACCAGGGCCAGGGCCAGCGCGAAGGCCAGCTGCAGCGGCACCGAGACGAACACGTAGGTGAAGGTGACCTGCAGCGACTGGAAGAAGCGCGGGTCGCCGACCATCCGGGCGTAGTTGTCCAGGCCCACCCACTCCGGCGGGGCCAGCAGGCTGTAGTCGGTGAACGACAGGTACAGCGAGCCCAGGATCGGCCCGATGGTGATCAGCCCGAGCCCGAGGAACCACGGGGCCAGGAACAGGTAGGCCACCTTCCGCTCGCTCACCTGCGGCGGGCGCCAGCGCCGCCGCCGGGTACGGAGGACCGCGGCACCCGCCGGCGGCGGCGGTTGCGCGCGCGCCGCGGCGGGGCTCCGGGTCTCGTCGCTGAGCTCGGTCATCGTCACCTCTCGCCCGGGCGGGACGCCAGGGGTGCCGTCGGGTAAGCGCTTTCTAGGGAAGCCACGCCGGATCGGCTTGTCAACACCCCGGCTGCCGCAGCCCGCTGCGCTGCACCACTCGGATCCCGCCTCTGAGCTGGCGATTCATCGGACTCGACCAGTGGCGAAGGATCGGTAACAGCTTGGCAACCGCTTTCCCATCCGCTACCGTCCGGCCCGGAACCGGACCCGGAGGACGAGATGGCCGCCCCGCCCCCGACCGGGGTGCTGCTCGTCGGCGCCCACGGCCACGGCCGCTGGCACCTGCGCAACCTCGCCCGGCTGCACCGGGCGGGCGCGCCGGTGCGGCTGGCCGGGATCTGCGACCCCCGCCCGCTCGAACCCGACCAGCTCGCCCTGGCCGACGCGGCCGGCGGGACCGGGGCCGTGCCCACCGGGCCCGACCTCGACGCGCTGCTGGCGACCGTCCGGCCCGGGGTCACCGTGGTCTGCACGCCGATCCACACCCACGTCGACCTCGCCCTGGCCGCCGCCCGGGCCGGCTCGCACGTGCTGCTGGAGAAGCCGCCCACGCCGACCGCGGCCGAGTTCGAGCGGCTGCGCACCGGCCTGGCCGCGACCGGGCGGGCCTGCCAGGTCGGGTTCCAGAGCCTCGGCTCGGCTGCCGTGCCCCGGGTGCGCGAGCTGGTCGCCGACGGGGCGATCGGCGCCGTGCGCGGCATCGGCGGCGCCGGGGCGTGGGTGCGCGACAGCGCCTACTGGGCGCGGGCCACCTGGGCGGGCCGGCGCAGCCTGGGCGGCGTGCCGGTCGTGGACGGCGCGCTCACCAACCCGTTCGCGCACGCCACCGCGACCGCGCTGGCCCTCGACGGCGCCGGCGCCGACGACCTGCGCGAGGTCCGCGTCGAGCTGTACCGGGCCAACCCGATCGAAGCCGACGACACCGCCTGCCTGCGGCTGGTCACCGCGCGCGGCACACCGGTGGTCGTCGCGGTCACGCTGTGCGCCGAGCGCCAGGACGAGCCCTACGTGGTGGTGCACGGCACCCGGGGCCGCATCGTGCTGCACTACAAGAGCGACCGGGTCCGGCTGGAGGCCGGCGCCACAGCGACAACTGGGGCGACCACCACCGAGCACCCCGGCACCGACCTGCTGGAGAACCTGGTCGCGCACGTCGGCGACCCGGCCGTGCCGCTGCTCGTCCCGCTCTCGGCGACCCGGGCGTTCACGCAGGTGGTCGAGGCCGTGCGGCTGGCGCCCGCGCCGCGGGAGATCCCGCCGGAGCACCGGCGCACCGACACCTGCGGCCCGGCCCCGCGCGCCGTGGTGCCCGGCGTCGACGGCGCCGTCGCGCGGGCCGCCGCCGAGCTGGCCACGTTCTCCGAGCTGGGCCTGCCCTGGGCCGCCCGACCCGCGGCGGTGCCCGGTGGGTGAGCTCGCCCGGCTGCGGGTCGACGGGGTGCCGGTCGCCGACTACGTCGACGGGGTCGGCCTGGACGCGGTGCTCGCCCCGCGGCCGCACCTGCACCCGGTGCGCACGCTGTCCGGGCGGGTCGTCACCGACGCCGCGCCCGCCGACCACCGCTGGCACCTCGGCGTCTCGGTGGCGGTGCAGGACGTCGACGGCCGCAACTTCTGGGGCGGGCGCACCTACCTGCCCGAGCAGGGCTACACCTGGCGCGACGACCACGGCCGGATCGAGCACGCCGGGTTCGCCGAGCGGGCCGCGGACGGCTTCGTCGAGCTGCTGCGCTGGGTCGCCCCGGACGGGGAGGTGCTGCTGGAGGAGCGGCGCACGGTGCGCGCCGCACCGGACCCGCGCGGCTGGACCCTGGAGCTGGCCACCGAGCTGGCCAACCCCACCGGCCGGGAGCTGCGGCTGGGCAGCCCGGCGACCAACGGCCGCACCGGCGCCGGCTACGGCGGGCTGTTCTGGCGGTTGCCGCCCGCCCACTCCCCGGACGTGCGGGCCGGCGGGGCGGTCGGGGAAGCGGCGGTGCACGGCCGGGTCGCGCCGCAGCTGGTCTGGACCGAGCGCGGGCCCGACCCGTTCACCCTGGTGCTCGCCGGTGCCGACGACGCCACCCGGGCCGACCCGTGGTTCGTCCGGGTCGAGGGCTACCCGGGGATCGGCTCGCAGCTGGCCGCGCGGCGGCCGGTCGCCGTCCCGCCCGGCACCACGATCACCCGTGGCGTGCGCGTGCTGGTGGCCGACGGGGCCCTCGACGTCGCCTACCCTGCCTGGTGAGCGTCCCGCGGAGCCACCGGGGCGTCGGTGAGGAGGAGGACGCGGTGCCGGTCGAGCACGCGCCACCGCGCCGGCGACCCGTCCGGCTGGCCGAGGTGGCCACCGCAGCCGGGGTCTCCCTGGCCACCGCCTCCCGGGTGCTCAACGGCAGCCACCGCTCGGTGGGCGAGCCGCACCGGGGCCGGGTGCTGGCCGCCGCGGCCGAGCTGGGCTACCGGGCCAACCCGCACGCCCAGGCGGTCGCCCGCGGGGCGAGCGACGTCGTCGGGCTGGTCGTGCACGACATCTCCGACCCGTACTTCTCGACCATCGCCGACGGCGTGATGCGCCAGTGCGAGCAGCGCGGCCTGGTGGTGGTCATCGCCAGCACCCGCCGCGACCCCGAGCGCGAGCTGGACTACGTGGCCACCATGCGCGCGCAGCGGGCCCGCGCGCTGATCATCGTCGGCAGCCGGACCGGCAACCGGGACCGCACCGCCCGGCTGGCCGCGGAGATCGCCGGGTTCGCCGAGTCCGGCGGCCGGGTGGCCGCGATCAGCCAGAACCGGCTGGGCACCCACACGGTGCTGGTGCAGAACCGGGCCGGCGCCCGCGAGCTGGCCGGCGAGCTGGCCGCGCTCGGCCACCGCAGGCTGGCCGTGCTCACCGGGCCGCCCGACCTGCTCACCGCCCGCGACCGGCACGCCGGCTTCGTCGAGGGCCTGGCCGCGGCGGGGGTGCCCGCCGCGGTGGTGCGGACCGTCGCCGGCCAGTTCACCCGCGACGGCGGCTACGCGGCCGCATCGCAACTGGTGGCCGAGGGACTGGACGCCACCTGCGTGTTCGCCGTCAACGACGTCATGGCGGTGGGGGCGATGGCCGCGTTCCGCGACCACGGCCTGGCCATCCCCGAGGACGTCTCGGTGGCCGGGTTCGACGACATCCGCACGCTGCGCGACCTGGTCCCGTCGCTGACCACGGTCAGCCTGCCGCTGGAGGAGATGGGTGAGCGGGCCGCGGCCCTGGCCCTGGACGCCGAACCGGGCGCCCCGGCCCGCACCCTGCGGGTCCGCGGCGAGGTGGTGCTGCGGGCCAGCACCCGCCGGTTGACCGGCCCGCCGGACTGACGTCGCCGTCCGGGCAGTCCCGCCTCGCCCGAGGTCAGGAAAGCCACCTTCCGGAACCCACAGGGCAGGAAGGTGGCTTTCCTGAACCGGGCGGGTGCCGGCCGCGGCCGGGGAGGACCGAGCCCGGCTCCCGGCGCGGAGCCGCGCTCAGGAGACCGCGGTGCGGAACGTCCGCCGGTAGGCCAGCGGCGGCACCCCGCGCTCGCGCACGAAGTGCTCGCGCATCCCGGCGGCCGTGCCGAACCCGGCGCGCCGGGCGACCTCCTCCAGCGGCAGGTCGCCGGTCTCCAGCATCCGCTCGGCGAGCTTGACCCGCTGGGCGAGCAGCCAGGCGTAGGGCGTGGTGCCGGTGTGGGCGCGGAACCGCCGGGCGAACGTGCGCGGCGACAGCGCCGCCCGGGCCGCCAGGTCCTCGACGTTCAACTGCTCGGCGGCGTGCTCGGCCGCCCAGGCGAGCACCGGGCCGAGCGGGTCCTGCTCGCGGGGCACCGGGGCCTGGATGAACTGCGCCTGCCCGCCGTCGCGGTGCGGGGGGACCACCATCCGGCGGGCGATCGCGTTGGCCACCTCCCCGCCGAACGCCTGCCGCAGCAGGTACAGCGAGGCGTCGATGCCGGCCGCGGTGCCGGCACTGGTGACGACCGGGCCGGCGTCGATGTAGAGCACGTCCGGGTCGAGGTGGACCTGCGGGAACCGGTCGGCGAACGCGTCGGAGTGGCACCAGTGGGTGGTGGCCGGCAGGCCGTCGAGCAGCCCGCAGGCGGCGACGGTGAACGCGCCGGTGCACTGGGCCAGGATGCGCGCCCCGCGGTCCACCGCCGCGATCAGGCCCGCGGCGAGCGCCGGCGACGGCAACTGGTGGGCGTCGGCGCCGGAGAGCACCACCAGGTCCGCGGTGGCCATCCGGTCCAGCCCCGCGTCGGGCCGGATCCGCAGCCCGGTGTCGGTCCGGACCTCGGCCTGCTCGCCGACCACGGCGAAGTCGAACCCGGGCAGCCCGGCGGCGGTCCGGTCGTAGCCGAACACCTCGCTGAACACGCCCAGCCCGAAGGTGCCCATGCCGTCGTGCGCGACCAGGACGACGTCGCGGAGCTGCCAGTCCGTCATGGTGGCAGGATACCGGCGGAAATCGTCATTCCTGCCACTCGTGCGCCGAGCGGTACCGGCGCAGGCTCATCCCATGCTCACCGTCTACTGCCCCCGCCACCGGTCCCGCGTCCTGCTCTCCGACCAGCACATCCGGGCCGTGCACAACACCGTGCACGGCATCGTGATCGAGGTCGAGTGCTTCGACGGGGAACGCATCCTGATGGTCACCGGCGCCTCGATCGACGCCGCCGCCCCGGCCGAGCGCGTGCGGCGCGCCCGGCGGGCGGTGGCCGAGGTCCGGCAACGCCGGCCGGTGCCAGCCTGACCGCCCGCTGCCCCCTCGCAGCCCGCCGCCCCGGCAGAAGCCGGGGTCGCGCAGCCCGGGTGGTGCCGTCGCAGCCCGCCGGCGGGCTGCGAGGGCCCTCGACGGGCTGCGCGACGCGCGACGCGCGGCGCTGCCGGGTGGGGCCGCACCGTGCCTGACGCGATCTTCGAACACCCGCGGCTGGTCCGGATCTACGACGCGCTCGACGACCGCCGCGACCTCGACGCCTACGTCGCGGTCGTCGCGGAGTGCGCGGCGGAGTCGGTGATCGACCTGGGCTGCGGGACGGGGGTGCTGGCCCGGCGGCTGGCCGGCTCGGGCATCGCCGTCACCGGCGTCGACCCGGCGGCCGGCTCGCTGGAGCACGCCCGGTCGCAGCCCGGGGCGGAGCGGGTGCGCTGGGTCCTCGGCGACGCCTCGGCGCTCCCGGCCGGTGCGGCCGACCTGGTGCTGATGACCGGCAACGCCGCCCAGGCCGTCGTCGACCCGGCCGACTGGGACGACCTGCTGCACCGCACCCACCTGGCCCTGCGCCCCGGTGGGCGCTTCGTGTTCGAGACGCGCGACCCGGCCGCGCGGGCGTGGGAGCGCTGGACCAGGTCCGAGTCGTACCGCCGGGTCCGCCTGGCCGGGGCCGGGGTGGTCGAGACCTGGGTGGACGTGACGGCGGTCGACCTGCCCCTGGTCGGCTTCCGCCACACCTGGGTGTTCGCGTCCGACGGCGCCGTCCTCACCTCGGACTCCACCCTGCGCTTCCGCGGGCGCGCGGAGGTGGAGCGCGACCTGCGCCGCCACGGCTACGCGGTCGAGGACGTGCGCGGCGCGCCCGACCGGCCCGGCCTGGAGTTCGTGTTCGTCGCGCGGCGGGCCGGCTGAGTTCCTGGCCGTTCGGCACGAGCGTCGCAGACCGTGTGGCGTCCTCGCAGCTGGCCGGCGGGCTGCGAGGGCACCACGAGGTCTGCGCGACGCGCGACGGGCTGCGAGGGCAACCCGGTAGAGCCCGGTGCGCTGCGGCGGCAGGATCCAGGGGTGGCGGACGACAGCTGGTCCTGGGACACCACGCTCTACGCCGGCAGCGCCCGGTTCTACCCGGTCGGCCGGGTGGCGTACCCGCCCCTGCTCGCCGAACGGGTGGCCGACGCCCTCGACCTCGACGGGTCGGGGCGCCTGCTCGACGTCGGCTGCGGGCCGGGTTCGCTGACCCTGCTCCTGGCCCACCTGTTCGCCGACGTCGTGGGCGTCGACGCGGACGCCGACATGCTCGCCGAGGCCGCCCGCCAGGCCGACCGCGCGAAGGTCCGGAACGTGACCTGGCGCCACCTCCGCGGCGAGGAACTGCCCGCCGACATCGCCGGACCCACGGTCGTCACCTTCGCCCAGTCGTTCCACTGGATGGACCGGCGCCGGGTGGCGGGGACCCTGCGGCGCATGCTCGCCGACGGGGGCGCGGTCGTCCACGTCGGCGCCACGACCCACGAGGGGACGGACACCGACGAGCGGCTGCCGCACCCGCGGCCGCCGCGCGCCGCCGTCCGCGACCTGGTCCGCGAGTTCCTCGGCGACACGCGCCGGGCCGGGCGGTCGGTGCTGCCCGGCGGAACCCCGGGCGGTGAGGAGGACATCTACCGCGCCGCCGGCTTCCGCGGTCCCGAGCGCCTGGACCTGCCGGCGTGGACGGTGCGGCGCACCGCGGAGGAGGTCCGGGCGTCGGTCTACTCGCTGTCCAGCGCCGCTCCGCACCTGTTCGGAGACGGGTTCGACGCCTTCGACGACCGGCTCCGCGCGCTGCTCGCCCGGGCCTCCCCCGACGGCGTGTTCAGCGAACGGTTCCCCGGGATCAGCGTCGACATCTGGCACTGAGCCCCACGCCCCCGGTCGGTCCTACGCCGTCCGCGCCTGCACCGTCGACGCCGGATCGGCGCTGGAGGCGACCATCCAGGGGGTCGGCTCGATCCGGTGATGGCCCCCCGGTCCGGACGAAGGGCGCCGCAATTCGATCGACAGGGCACGGGACGCCGGTAACGTCCGGGTCGATGTCCACGGTCGTGACCCTGATCCGCTCCGCCACCCTCTCCGACGTCGCCGAGTACGCCTACGCCGCGACCGCCCCGGGCGACGCGCGAATGATCTTCCTCGCCGGGGCCTGCCCGCTCGACGCGGACGGCACCACCGCGGCGATCGGTGACTACGCCGGGCAGGCCGCGGTGGCCTTCGAGAACATGCGGACCGCGCTCGCCGACGCGGGGGCCGCGGTCGAGGACGTGATCAGCACGCGCGTCCTCGTCGCATCGTCGCGGCGGGCCGACCTGGTGACCGCGTGGGAGGCCGTCCGCGCTCGGTTCGGCGAGCACGACCCGCCCAGCACGCTGCTCGGCGTCACCGTGCTCGGCTACGCCGACCAACTCGTCGAGATCGAGGCGGTCGCGGCGGTGCGCGCCGCGCCATGACCGCGACCAGGGCTCACCGGCGGGCCGGGAGCGCAGGCGCCGGATGCGGTCACCCCGGACGATCTCGTCGGGACCCTCCAGCAGGACCTGCTTCGGTAACCGGACGAAGTAGCGCTTGCGCGCCGAACGCCACCGGCACCACGTCGGTGGCCGAGCCCCGGCTTCTGGTCGGTGGTTCAGTCGCCCAGGTCGCGGTGGAGGCGCCGTTCGTGCAGCTCGGTGCCGCCGGGTCCGCGGTCGAGCTGGGAGCGCCCGGTGTCGGTCCAGCCGTGGCGGAGGTAGAAGCGCAGGGCGCGGTCGTTGGTGTCCAGGACCCACAGGCCGGCGTGGGTGAAGCCGCCGGACCGGAGGCGGTCGAGGGCGGCGGCGTGCAGCCGGGTGCCGATGCCGCGGCGCCAGACGTCGGGATCGAGGTACAGCGCGTAGAGATCGCCGAGAGTGGGGTCGGCCCGGTCGGCGGGGACGAGCGGCGGACCGGTCGCGGCAAGGCCAACGACGGCACCCGCGACCGTTGCGACGACCGTGCCGGTGTGCGGTGCGCGGGTGGCGAGGGCCTGCGACCAGAACCGTTCCCGGTCGGGGATCGACAGGCCGGCCAGGACGGCGTCGGGGAGCAGACCGCGGTAGGCGGCGCGCCACGACCGCACGAGCACGGTGGCGATGGCGTGGGCGTCGGCCGCCGTCGCGTCCCGGAGCTCGACCATGCCGCCGATGCTGCACCGACAGGTGGCGAGAGGTCGAGCGGGCCGCGTGACCGCGAGGGCACTGCCGATACGTGGCTCATGAGCTGCGGCCCGACTCCGAGGCAGGTCCCCTGTGTACCGCGCGTCACCACTGGCGCCCTGTCGATCGGGCAGCTCCAGCAGCCCCCTTACAGTCGCTGTGTGCCAGTACGCGTTCGCCTCGCCACCGAAGCAGACGTCGGAACCATCTTCGCGATGCGTCGGGCACGCGAAGCCTGGCTGGCTGCCCGCGACCTCGGACAGTGGCCGATCGGTATGGTCACCATCGATCGCGTCACCGCACAGGTCCACGACGGGCAGTGGTGGGTGCTCGATGCGACCGCCGGTGAGCTGGCCGCAGCGATGCGCGTGCTCTGGTCGGACGAAGAGTTCTGGAACGGCACCCCGGGCAAGGCGGTGTACGTCCACGGTCTCATGGTCGGCCTCGAGTACGGCGGCAAGGGTTTGGGCCGGACGATGCTCGATGCCGCTCGACGGATGGGCCTGGACGCGGGAGCCGAGTACTTCCGACTGGATTGCGCGGCGGACAACGACCGGCTCAAGGCGATCTATCGGGACTACGGGTTCACCGAGGTAGGGCGAAAGGATCTGCCCGGCTTCAGCGCCGCCCTCATGGAGCTCCCCCTGCCGAGGGCGGCTGTCTAGTCAGCACGGAGGTGGAGGGAGTGGGCCGGCGTAGCCGGCCACGCGCGCCGACGGGACGGCGCCGTCCCCACGGATCCGCAGGTCACGACGCCGTCCCGGCCGGTCCGAGGATTCAGCTCGACGCCGCCTCCCGGGCCCGCAGGTCCTTGCGCAGGATCTTGCCCGACGCCGACTTCGGGATCTCCTCGATGAACTCGACCACCCGCACCTTCTTGTGCGGCGCGATGCGCTCGGCGACGAAGCTCATCACCTCGTCCTCGGACAGCTCGGCGGAGGCCTGGCGGACCACGAACGCCTTGGGCACCTCCTCGCCCTCGGCGTCGCGGACCCCGATGACCGCGGCGTCGGCGATCCGGTCGTGGGTGAGCAGCAGGGCCTCCAGCTCGGCCGGCGGCACCTGGTAGCCCTTGTACTTGATCAGCTCCTTGACCCGGTCGACGATGGTGAACACGCCGTCCTCGGTGACCGTGGCGACGTCGCCGGTGTGCAGGTAGCCCTCGTCGTCCAGGGTGGCCGCGGTGGCCTCGGGGTTGTTCAGGTAGCCCGTCATGACGTTGGGGCCCTTGACCCACAGCTCGCCGCGCCCGCCCGGGCCGACCTCCTCGCCGGTGTCCGGGTCGACCAGCTTGCACTCGATGTTGGGCAGGGTGACCCCGACGCTGTTCAGGTCGGCGTCGTCGTCCTCCTCGCGCATCGAGTGGCTGACCGGGCTGAGCTCGGTCATCCCGTAGCCCTGGCGGACCTTGCAGCCCAGCCGCTTCGCCACCGCGTGGCCCAGCTCGGCGTCCAGCGGGGCGGCGCCGGAGAAGATGACGTCGATGCAGGACAGGTCGTACTGGTCGACGACCGGGTGCTTGGCCAGCGCCACCGCGACCGGCGGCGCGATGTAGACGTAGTCGACCTTGTGCTCGGAGATCACCCGGAGGAACTCGACCAGGTCGAACCGGGGCATGGTGACCACGGTCGCCCGCTTGCGGATGCCGTTGTTCATCATCACGGTCATCCCGTAGATGTGGAAGAACGGCAGCACGGCGAGGATCTTCGAGTCGGCGTTCACGCCGGTCAGCGCACCGAACTGGGCCAGGTTGGCGACCAGGTTGCGGTGGGTCAGGATGACGCCCTTGGCCCGCCCGGTGGTGCCCGACGAGTACGGCAGCACGGCGGTGTCGCCGGCGCCCACGGTCTGCTCCGGCGGCGCGGCCGAGGTGCCGAGCAGGTCGGTGAGCGAGGTGTGGCCCTCGGCCCCGTCCAGCACGATGATCGAGTCGGCCGGCAGCCCGGCCTCGGCCACCGCGGCGACGGCGCGGTCCAGGAACGGCGACACGGTGAACAGCAGCTTGGCCCCGGAGTCGGCCAGCTGGTGGGCCAGCTCGCCGGAGGTGTAGAGGGAGTTCGCGCTGGTCACGATGGCGTTGGCGCGCAGCACGCCGTGGAACACCGCGGCGTAGTACGGGGTGTTGGGGGCGAACAGCCCGACCACGTCACCGGCGGCTATCCCGCGCTCGGCCAGCGCCGCGGCGATCTGGTTCACCATGCCCTTGAGCTGGTTGAACGTCAGGGACGCGCCGCTGGTGCCGTCCACGAACGCGATGGCGTCGCCCCGGTCGCCGAAGTCGTCGAAGAGGTAGTCGTAGAGCGACACCTCGGGGATCTCGACGTCCGGGAAGGGGCTGTGGACAGACATGCGTACTCCTCTGCGAGTGACGGGTCCGGGGACGGGGCGCGCTCAGGATAGTTACCGGCGCGTCGCCGTGGCATAAGATCAAAACACTCGAAAGGCCCAAGGCCAAAGGGTTGTTGATCCCGTCACCGACTGTCATCGTGGGGCCGCCGGAACGGACGGACCCCCTCCCGTCCGCCGGCACCGGGAACGGTGCCCCGCACCGCGCCCGGGCACGGTCGCCGACGACCGCGTGACGCCCCCGATCACGCGGCCCCGCGGCCGGCACGACGGTGGAGCGGCCCGAGTTCGGATCTCCCCCTCGGTACCCGGGCCGCTCCGCCCGCCGTCGACGGCGGGACTCAGGCCCCGCCGTCGCCCCCCGACGCGGCGGGTCCGGCCGGCGCCGGCCGCCGCCGACCGCGCAGCACGCGCCGCACCAGCCAGACGATCCCGGCGACCAGCGCCAGCACCGGCAGCAGCGGCAGCACGAACCCGGCCACCGCGGCCGCCGCCGTGCCCACCGCGAGCAGCCCCGCCCACCCCGCGGCCAGCCCGTCGAGGAACCCGCCCGGCCCCGGGTCGACCGGGGGCACCGGCGCGTCCGGCCCGCGCAGGTCGACGGTCAGCGTGGACATCGCCACCTGGTCGCGCAGCGCGGCCAGCCGCGCGGTCAGCGAGTCCAGTTCGGACTGCCGGCTGGCCAGCTCGGACTCGATGGCGACGATGTCGCCGATCGTCTGGGCCTGGGTGAGCAGCGCCCGGATCCGGTCGACGCTGGCCCGCTGGCTGGCCACCCGGGCGTCCAGGTCGACGACCTCCTCGGTCGCGTCGATCACCTGGCCGGACCGGTCGACGACGGTGCCGAGCCCGGCCACCTCGTCGATCAGCCGGTCCAGCGAGTCGGACGGCACCCGCAGGGTCAGCCAGGACCCGCCGGTGCTCGACTGCTCCTCGACGACCAGCGCGCCGACCGCGGCGGCCGCGGTCCGCACCTGGCGGGTGCGGGCGACCGAGTCGTCGACCTCGATGGTGAGCTGCGCGCGGCGGACCAGCTCGCGCTGCACGCCGCCGACCGGCACCCCGGGGACCTGCGCGATCTCGGGTGCGACCGACGAGTCCAGCGAGGACCGGGACTCCGGCGACGCCGGCGCCGGCTCGGCCGCGACGGCCCCGTCCTCGCTGGTGTAGCCCCCGTCGTAGTCACCGCTGTAG
>JASLAP010000446.1 GCA_030147065.1 Pseudonocardia sp.
GCCGGGCAAGCGCGCGGTGACCGCGGGACCAGTCGGGAGACGGCCGGTGCGCAGCGACAGAAGTCCGCAGACGATGGAGTAGGACCACGTGGCAACCGGAACGACGAGTTCGACGCCCAAGCAGAGCTCGGGCGGCCGCGCGGCGGGTGGCAGCCGGCGCACCGGCACGCCCGCGGCGGCGGCGACCGGACGGCCCACCCGCAAGCTGGTGATCGTCGAGTCCGGCACCAAGGCCAAGAAGATCCAGCAGTACCTCGGCAAGGACTACGTGGTCGAGGCCTCGGTCGGGCACATCCGCGACCTGCCGCGGGGCGCCGCCGACGTCCCGGCCAAGTACAAGGGCGAGTCCTGGGCGCGGCTCGGGGTGGACGTGGACAACCAGTTCACCCCGCTCTACATCGTGACCCCGGAGAAGAAGGGCAAGGTCGCCGAGCTCAAGGACGCGCTGAAGACCGTCGACGAGCTCGTCCTGGCCACCGACCACGACCGCGAGGGCGAGGCCATCGCCTGGCACCTGCTGGAGACGCTCAAGCCCACCATCCCGGTCCGCCGGATGGTCTTCCACGAGATCACCGAGTCGGCCATCCGGGCGGCCATGGAGAACCTGCGCGACCTCGACCACGACATGGTCGACGCCCAGGAGACCCGCCGCATCCTGGACCGCCTCTACGGCTACGAGGTCTCCCCCGTGCTGTGGAAGAAGGTCATGCCGCGGCTGTCGGCCGGCCGCGTGCAGTCGGTGGCGACCCGGATCATCGTGCAGCGCGAGCGCGAGCGGATGGCGTTCGTGTCCGCGTCGTACTGGGACATCGCCGCGCAGATGGACGCCGGCGCGCAGGCGGCCCCGCGGCAGTTCCCGGCCCGGCTGGTCGCCGTCGACGGCAACCGGGTCGCCACCGGCCGCGACTTCGGCCCGGACGGCCAGCTCAAGTCGACGGGCAAGGAGGCCGCGCGAGCCCTGGACGAGGCGTCGGCCCGCCGGCTCGCCGAGGCGTTGCAGGGCCGCGACCTGGCCGTCGAGTCGGTCGAGTCCAAGCCCTACACCCGCAAGCCGTACCCGCCGTTCATGACCTCGACGCTGCAGCAGGAGGCCGGGCGCAAGCTGCGCTTCTCGTCGGACCGCACGATGCGCAGCGCGCAGCGGCTCTACGAGAACGGCTACATCACCTACCTGCGCACCGACTCGACCACGCTGTCCGAGGCGGCGATCGAAGCCGCCCGCTCGCAGGCCCGTGAGCTGTACGGGGACGCCTACGTGCCGGCCCAGCCGCGGCAGTACACCCGCAAGGTCAAGAACGCCCAGGAGGCCCACGAGGCGATCCGGCCGGCGGGCGAGACCTTCCGCACCCCGGGCGAGATCGCCCGCGAGGTCGACGGCGACGACTTCCGGCTCTACGAGATGATCTGGCAGCGCACGGTGGCCTCGCAGATGGCCGACGCGCGCGGGACCACGGTCAGCGTCCGCATCGCCGGGTCCGCCGCGACCGGCGAGGACGTCACGTTCGCCGCGTCCGGCCGGACGATCACCTTCCCGGGCTTCCTCAAGGCCTACGTGGAGACCCTCGACGAGGGCACCGACGGCCAGGCCGACGACCAGGAGTCCCGGCTGCCCGAGCTGGTCAAGGGCCAGGCGCTGACCGCGGCGTCGCTGTCCCCGGAGGGGCACACCACCAACCCGCCGTCCCGCTACACCGAGCCGAGCCTGATCAAGTCGATGGAGGAGATGGGCATCGGCCGCCCGTCCACCTACTCCTCGATCATCAAGACCATCCAGGACCGCGGCTACGTGTGGAAGAAGGGCCAGGCACTGGTCCCGTCCTGGATCGCGTTCGCCGTGATCGGGCTGCTGGAGCACCACTTCGGCCGGCTGGTCGACTACGACTTCACCGCGGCCATGGAGGACGAGCTCGACGCGATCGCGGCCGGCACCCAGGGCCGCACCGACTGGCTCACCGGGTTCTACTTCGGCGCCGCCCAGGGCACCAAGGGGTCGGTGGCCCGCTCGGGCGGGCTGAAGAAGCTGGTCGGCGTCAACCTGGAGGAGATCGACGCCCGCGAGATCAACTCCGTGCCGGTGTTCGACGACGTCGTGGTGCGCGTCGGGCGCTACGGTCCCTACCTGGAGCGGATCCGCGACGGCGAGTCCCAGCGGGCCAACCTGCCCGAGGACCTGCCCCCCGACGAGCTCACCCCGGAGATCGCCGAGCAGCTCTTCTCGGTGCCGCAGGAGGGCCGCTCGCTGGGCGTCGACCCGGTCACCGGGCACGAGATCGTGGCCAAGGAGGGCCGGTTCGGGCCGTACGTGACCGAGGTCCTGCCCGAGCCCGCGGAGCCCCCGGCGCCGACCAACGGGGCCAAGGCGAACGGGGCGAAGACCACCCGGAAGAAGGCGCCGGCCAAGCCGAAGCCGCGCACCGGGTCGCTGTTCAGCTCGATGGCGCTGGACACCGTCACCCTCGAGGACGCGCTCAAGCTGCTGTCGCTGCCCCGGCTGGTCGGCACCGACCCGGAGTCCGGTGAGGAGATCACCGCGCAGAACGGCCGGTACGGGCCGTACCTGAAGAAGGGCACCGACTCGCGCTCGCTGGCCGGTGAGGACCAGCTGTTCACGGTGACCCTCGACGAGGCGCTGGAGCTCTACAAGCAGCCCAAGCAGCGCGGCCGGCGCACCGCCGCGGCCACCCCGGCGCTGCGCGAGCTCGGCGCGGACAGCGCCACCGGCAAGCCGATGGTGATCAAGGACGGCCGGTTCGGCCCCTACGTGACCGACGGCGAGACCAACGCCAGCCTGCGCAAGGGCGACAGCGTCGAGAAGCTGACCGACGAGCGGGCCAGCGAGCTGCTCGCCGAGCGCCGGGCCAAGGCGCCGGCCCCGAAGAAGGCCCCCGCCCGCAAGGCGCCGGCCGCGAAGAAGGCCCCGGCCCGCAAGAAGGCCCCCGCCAAGTAGTCGTGCGTGAGTTTCATGGCTATGGCCATGGAACTCACGCACGACCTCACGGGACCAGCAGCGCCTTCACCGCAGCGGCCACCCGGCCACCCTCGGCGCGCCCCCGCGCGGCGGCGGTGGCCTTCTTCATGACCTGGCCCATCTGCCGCGGTCCGGGCTGCTCGCCCAGCTCGGCCGCCGTCTCGTCGACGGCCGTGCGGGCGATGGCGGCCAGCTCGTCGTCGGTGAGCGGGGTGGGCAGGTAGCGGGCCAGCAGCTCGCCCTCGGCGCGCTCCCGGGCGGCCAGCTCGGCGCGGCCGGCGGCGGCGAACGCCTCGGCCGACTCGGCCCGCTTGCGGGCCTCCTTGGCGATCACCGTCAGCACCTCGGCGTCGTCCAGGGTGCGGGCCTCGGTGCCCGCGACCTCGGCGTTGCCGATCGCGGTCAGGGTCATCCGCAGGGTGGAGCGGGCCAGCTCGTCGCGGGCCTTCATGGCCGCGGTCAGGTCCTCGCGCAGCCGCTCCTTCAAGGTGGTCACGGGCGGCACGGTAGCCGACGGGGCTCGGCCGGCCGAGCCGGTTGGCCTACGCTCGGTCCGTGCAGAAGTGGGCTCGGATCGCGCTGGCCGCGACCACGACGGGTGCCGCCGGCGTCGCCTACGCGGCCGGCATCGAACGCCGGAACTGGACGCTGCGGGAGGCCACGCTGCCGGTGCTGGCCGACGGGGCCCGGCCGCTGCGCGTCCTGCACGTCTCGGACCTGCACATGACCCCCGGCCAGCGGGCCAAGCAGCGCTGGGTGGCCGACCTGGCCCGGCTGGAGCCCGACCTGGTCGTCAACACCGGCGACAACCTCGCCCACCCGCGCGCGGTGCCCGCGGTGATGGCCGCCCTCGGCCCGCTGCTGGACCGGCCCGGGCTGTTCGTGTTCGGCAGCAACGACTACTACGGCCCCACGGCGAAGAACCCGGCGCGGTACCTGGTGAAGAGCCGCGAGCACACCCACGGCCGGCCGCTGCCCTGGCGCGACCTGCGCGCCGCCTTCCTCGAGCACGGCTGGGCCGACGCCACCCACACCCGCCCGGAACTCGACGTCGACGGGCTGCGGGTGGTCGCCGGCGGCGTGGACGACCCGCACCTGCGCCGCGACCGCTACGACATGGTCGCCGGCCCCGCCGACCCGGACGCCGACCTGCGCCTGGGCCTGACCCACTCCCCCGAGCCCCGCGTGCTCGACGAGTTCGCCGCCGACGGCTACGACCTCGTCCTGGCCGGGCACACCCACGGCGGCCAGCTGCGCCTGCCCGGCGTGGGCGCGCTGGTCACCAACTGCGGCCTGGACCGCTCCCGGGCCCGCGGGGTGTCCCGCTGGGGGGCGCACATGTGGCTGCACGTCTCGGCCGGGCTGGGCACCTCGCCGTACGCCCCGGTGCGCTTCGCCTGCCCGCCCGAGGCCAGCCTGCTGACCCTGGTCCCCCGCTCCACCGGCCCCGACACCGCAACCACCACCCGCGCGTCGGCCGCCGCGGACGTCGGCTAGAGTTGGCCTCGGCCCTCGGGCCATCGGGGTGTGGCGCAGCTTGGTAGCGCGCTTCGTTCGGGACGAAGAGGTCGCAGGTTCAAATCCTGTCACCCCGACCACGCAAAGGCCCTGGTCAGCCGCTCCACCCGGAGCGAGGGACCAGGGCCTTCGTCGTTGCTGCTGGCCGGAGCAGGCACGGCGTCCGCTGGCCCAGGACCCACGCCGCCACACATCGCAAGGCCATCCCGACGCACCGGACACCATGATCGTCCGAAGACGGGCCTCTACGGCATGGACACCGGCCGCGCCGAGGAGATCGGGGCCGGCTACATCCTCGTCGCGATCGCCGCTGGACCTTCCTCGACGAGCGCACCGCCGTGCCCAGGCCTCGGGCGCGTTGTAGGCGGATCGAAAAATCTTGGCCGGCCGGTGTCCGGATCGGCGCGGCGGCGCGACGCATGGGTGGAAGGCACCCCATGAGCCGCACAAGGAGCAGATCATGACCACGGCCCGCAACGCAGCCGCCCCCGTCGCACCGCCCGTCGCCCGGCCCGCGCCCGCCCCGGGGGATCGCCGCCCCGCCCGGCGCCTGTTGGCTTGCGGCATCCTGGCCGGCCCGGTGCTGCTCGGGACAGGGCTCGCCCAGGTGTTCACGCGGGACGGGTTCGACCTGGAGCGGCACGCGCTCAGCCAGCTGGCCCTGGGTTCGTGGGGGTTCGTGCAGGTCGCGAACTTCCTCGTCACCGGGGCGCTCGTCGTCGCGGCGGCCCGCGGGCTGCGGGGCGCGCTGGGTTCGGGCGGGGCAGCGGTGTGGGGTCCGCGGCTGCTGGCCTGCTTCGGGGCCGGGATGCTCGTCGCCGGCGTCTTCGTCGCCGATCCCGGCTACGGCTTCCCGGCCGGGACACCGGACGGGCCGGGGCCGATCAGCTGGCACGGCGCCGGGCACGGTGCGGGCTTCGCGCTGGCCATGGTGTCGTGGACCGCGGCGATGGTCGTGCTGGCCCGAGCCTTCGCCGTCCGGGGTGACCGGGCGCAGGCCGCGGTCTGCGTGGTGGCGCTGGTGGTCGCGGCGGCCGTGGCCGCGGTGCCGTGGACCGGGTCGTTCGGCCTGCGTGCGATCGTGCTGTCGGCGGTCCAGTTGGCTGCCGTCGCGCTGCTCTGCGCCAGGGCCCTGCGCACCGCGGTGCCGTCGGTCTGAGACCCCCGGACCGCGGACCCGATGCACGAGGAGCAGCCATGCAGTTCATGACCATGCTGAAGATGCGCGAGGACGCCGGAGCGCCTCCGCCGGACTTCTACGAGGCGATGGGCGCCTACATCGCCAGTGTCGCCGCGAGCGGCAGGCTCATCACCACCGGAGGCCTCCTGCCGAGCTCCGCCGGGGCGGAGGTGCGGGCCGCCGACGGCGGGGTCGTCGTCACCCACGGCCCGTTCACCGAGGCCACCGAGCTGGTCGGCGGCTACGCCGTCTTCGAGGTCGACTCCCGCGACGAGGCCATCGGGCTGGCGAGGGAGTTCGTGCAGCTGCACGTGGACCACTGGCCCGGCTGGCGGGGAGCCGCCGAGGTCCGGCAGATCATGGAGCCGCCCGGGCGCTGACCGCGCCGCACCCGGGGCGCCTTGTCCGCACGGCGGTGCGCTGATGGGATCACCGGGTGAGCAGCGCGGACGAGGTCGTCGTGGCCACCTGGCGGGAGCAGTCCGCACGACTCGTCGGCGGCCTGCTGCGCCTGACCCGCGACATCGACCTCGCGCAGGACCTCGCGCACGACGCCATGCTCGCGGCCCTGGAGCAGTGGCCGGTCACCGGTGTGCCGGACAACCCGGCCGCCTGGCTCATGGCCGTCGCCAAGCGCCGCGCCGTCGACCACTTCCGCCGCGCCGAGCGGCACGCCCGCGCCGAGACCCGGATCTCCGACGAGCTGCGCACGGCGCAGCAGGAGGAGCGCATGCCCGACCCGGCCGCGCGGATCGACACGGTCGAGGACGACACCCTGCGTCTGATGCTCCTGACCTGCCACCCGGCGCTGACCGCCGAGTCGCAGGTCGCCCTCACCCTGCGGCTGGTCGGCGGTCTCACCTCCCGCGAGATCGCCCGGGCCTTCCTCGTGCCGGAGGCCACCGTCGTGCGGCGCATCACCCGGGCCAAGACCACCCTGGCCAGGGTGGCGCGCACCACCACCGACGACCGGTTGCCGTTCGACCTGCCCGGCCCCGCCGAGCGCCGGCAGCGGCTGCCCGCGGTCATGGACGTCGTCTACCTCGTCTTCACCGAGGGCTACGCCGCGACCGCCGGCGAGGACTGGATGCGGCCGGCGCTGTGCCAGGAGGCCCTCCGCCTCGGCGAGCTCGTGACCACCGTCCTCCCCGACGAGCCGGAGGCTCTCGGGCTGCTGGCGCTCATGTGGCTGCAGGCCTCCCGGGTCGATGCGCGCACCGACGGCACCGGCGCGGCCGTGCTGCTGGAACAGCAGGACCGGCGCCGGTTCGACCAGCACGCCATCCGCCGGGGCACCGACGCGCTCGGACGCGCGGTGTCCGCCGGACCGCCCGGCCGGTACACCCTGCAGGCCGCCATCGCGGCCTGCCACGCCCGGGCCGCCACCGTGCAGGACACGGACTGGGCCACGGTCGCCGGCCTGTACGACGCGCTCGCCCACCTGAGCGCCTCACCCATCGTGCTGCTCAACCGGGCAGTCGCCCACGCCATGCACTCCGGACCGCACACCGGGCTGCGACTCCTGGACGATCTCGCCGCGGTCCCGGGCCTGCGCGACCACCACCACCTCCCCAGCGTGCGCGCCGAGCTGCTGTCCCGGCTCGGACGCCACGCGGAAGCCCGGCAGGAGTTCCGGCGCGCCGCCGAGCTCGCCACGAACGCCCGGGAACGGGACCTGCTCCTCAGCCGCGCCGAACCCGTATAGAACATCCGCTGCAGCGCCTGCCCATCGTCCGCTCGACCGCCCGCCAGCACCGGAACCGCCTCCGCCCCCCGTCCGTTCCCCCTCCGTGGACGGACCGGACGTCTCCGCCCGGCTCGCTGCGGAACGCGTGGAGACCGTGGAGGGCATCGCCGGGTTGGAGCGCCAGCTCGGGTGGCTGGCCGAGGACCAGGCCCTCGCCACCCACGACGACGAGCACGACCCCGACGGGGTGACCGTCGCCGTCCAGCGCGCGCAGTTGCAGGGGCTGCTGGCCGGCGCCCGCCGCGACCTGGCGGCGCTCGACCGGGCGGCGGACCGGCTCGCCGCCGGCACCTACGGGCGCTGCCTGCGGTGCGGGGGCGTCGTGGGCGCGGCTCGGCTGGAGGCACTGCCGGCCGCCGAGACCTGCATCGCCTGCGCCGGATCGCGACGACCGCGGTGACGGCCCCGGCGCTGCGGCGCGCGGCTCCGCGCCCCCCGCCCGTGGACGACCGATCCGCGGTCCGCTGCGCACTGCGGCAACATTCATCCAAGACCGACGGGCGGTCGCTCCCGCACCCTTCCCGGCATGGGTGAGTCGGATGTCGAGCGCTTGCGCGGCGTGTACGTGGTCCACGACGGTGCCCGTCGGGCACCGCCGCTGCTGCTGGTCCACGGATCGGGCGCCGCGAGCGCCTCCTGGGGCCCGGTCGTCCCGGTGCTCGCCGCCCGCCACCACGTCGTCCGCGTCGACCTGCCGGGCTGCGGCCAGTCACCACCCCCGCCGTCGTACGCGGTGCCGGCGCAGGCCGGGCGGGTGGCGGCCGTGCTCGACGAGCTGGGCCTGCGGTCGGTCACCGCGGTCGGGCACTCCAGCGGCGGCTACGTCGTCACCGCCCTCGCCGAGCAGCGCCCCGACCTGGTCGGGTCGATCGCGCTGGTCAGCTGCGGTCCGGACCTCGAGGCGTTCCTGCCGCAGCCGGCGATCCTGCGCGCACTGCTGGCCCCACCGCTGGGCCCGCTGCTGTGGTCGGTGCGGACGGACGCGATGATCCGCAGAGGGATCAGCGCGGCCTGCGCCGGTCCCGTGGACATCCCGGACGACGCCGTCGCCGAGCTGCGCGGGATCGGGTACCGCTCGCTCAGGTCGGTGCTGCGCCACAACACGGCCTACCTCGCCGAGCGGAGCGTGCCCGAGCGCCTCGCCGTCCTCGGGGTCCCGGTGCTGGCGGTCTTCGGCGCCGCCGACCCGCGCTGGGAGCCGACGTCGGTGCACCGGTACGGGCCGGTGCCGGGGGCGCGGATCGAGGTGCTGCCCGGCGTCGGGCACCTGCCGATGTTCGAGGCACCCGGGAGGACCGGCGAGCTGCTGCTGGGCTCCACCGCGACGGCGGCGGACGCCCC
>JASLAP010000469.1 GCA_030147065.1 Pseudonocardia sp.
TTGTGGGCCTTGGAGGCGGGCGACGTGGGCGACGCCCACACGGCGGGGGCGGGCTGAGGGGCCCCCCCTCCGGGGGCGCCGGGGGTCAGTATCCCGCGAAGGGCACTTCTGCACGATCGACCGTGCAGAGGTGCCGTTCGCGGGATCCTGACCCGCGGCGCCGCGGGAGGGGTGGACCGTCAGCCGGCCGCGGCCTTGAGGGCGTCGCCCAGGTCGCCGGCCTCCTCGGCCGACATCTCGACGACCAGTCGTCCACCGCCTTCGAGGGGAACGCGCATCACGATGCCCCGACCCTCCTTGGTCACCTCCAGGGGACCGTCACCGGTCCGGGGCTTCATCGCCGCCATCTCCTGCCTCCTCTGTCGTCGTTGCAGGGTGCCGCAACGCGGGGAGAGCGCGCGGCGGGATGCTGCGAACATCTTTCCCCATCGGCCCGGCGCGAGCGAAGCGGGAGCGATCAACTCGCCGGTGCGTTCACCCTGTGCGACTACGGCGTCGCTGCCCGCCAGCACCCCTGGACGTGGTCGTCGACCAGTCCGCAGGCCTGCATGAGCGCGTAGCACGTCGTCGGGCCGACGAACCGGAACCCGCGGCGCTTGAGCTCGCGGGCCATCGCGGTGGACTCCGCGGTCGTCGCCGGCACCTCGGTCGGGTCGGCCGGCCGCCGGCGGGCGGCCGGGTCCGGGGCGAACGACCAGAGCAGCTCGTCGAGCGGCACGTCGAGCTCCAGCACCCGGCCGGCGTTGTGGATCGTCGCGTCGATCTTGGCCCGGTTGCGCACGATGCCGGCGTCGGCCAGCAGCCGGTCGACGTCGGCGGACCCGAAGGCCGCCACCGCCACCGGGTCGAACCCGGCGAACGCGGTCCGGAACGCCGCCCGCTTGCGCAGGATCACCAGCCAGGACAGCCCGGACTGGAACGCCTCCAGGCTGATCTTCTCGAACATCGGCACCACTCCGCGCAGCGGCCGGCCCCACTCGTCGTCGTGGTAGGCGACGTACTCCGGGGTGCTGCCGGCCCAGCCGCAGCGGGTCCGGTCAGCGCCCGGGTCAGCCCCGCGATCAGGCACGACCGGCCCGGTGCGCCGCGGCGCAGCGGCGCGCCAACCGGTCCAGCGACACCCGCACGCCGTACCGGAACAGCGGGCGCACCAGCGGGAAGCCCAGCCGGCCCAGCGCCCCCAGCGGCAGCTCCAGCAGCTCGGTCCAGACGATCTGGGAGCGCTGCGGGCCCAGCTCGACCACCTCGAACACCCCGGCCCCGCGGATGATCTTCCCGGTGTGCTGCACCACGACCCGGCGCGGCGGGTCCCACTCGGTCAGCTCCATGGTGTCCGGGATGCCGAGCCGGCCCACCCCGGTGACCGCGTGCAGGCGGGCCCCGGCGTGCCGGCCCTCGCCCCCGCCGACGACCCGGACGGTGGTGCCGAGCATCCACTCGCCCTGGGCGGGCCAGTCGGTCAGGGTCTGCCAGGACGTCCCCGCCGGGGCGTCGACGTCCACGGCCTCGGTGAGCTCGGTGCGCCGGTTCACGGCAGTCCCTCCTCCGCCGGGCGGTGCCGGCCGTTCCCGGCCGGGCCGGCCGTCTCGACGGCCTCCCCGGCCTCCAGCTCGGCCAGTCGGGCCAGCAGGTGCTGGCGCTCGGTCGCGCCGCGGTCCAGCTCGTCGGCCAGCCGGCCGAGCGCCCAGTCGACCTCGTCCATCCGGTAGCCGCGCACCGCCTGCTGGAACCGCAGGCCGCGCACGTCGGCGCCGGACACCTCACCGGGCGGCAGCCGGGTCGGGGTGGCCCCCGGTGGCAGCGGGGCGAGCTCCTCCCCGCGCCCGAACAGCAGCGCGGCCAGCCCGAACACCACCGCGGCCACCGCGGCCACGACCAGCAGGTAGATCAGTGCCGTGCCCACGGTGACCATCTCACCACGGGCAGCTCGGTTCAGCGCACCAGCACCTCGCGCATCGGCGGGCGCTCGGCCGCGGCCACCGCGGTCGAGTTCGGCAGCCACTCGCCGTCCACCTGGAGGAACTGGACCAGGTCGCCACCGGCGTCGGGTACGCCGCAGCGGGCCAGCGCGGCGGCCAGGATCTGCCGGGCCATCGCGCCGAGCTGCACCAGCGACCGGTTGCGGTGCTTGCGCACCCCCAGGTTGACCTGGGCCAGGCCGTCCATGCCGAGCGCGGTGTGGGTGTCGAGCAGCAGCCCGATCTCCACCCCGTAGCCGGCGGCGAACGGCAGCGACTCCAGCAGCTCGCGGGTGCCGGCGTACTCCCCGCCCAGCGGCTGCACGATCCCGGCCAGCTGCGGGCGCAGCGCCGCCAGCAGCGGGCGGACCAGCAGCTCGGTGACCCGGCCGCCGCCGGTGTCGGCCTGGGTGGTCTGCAGCCGCAGCGGGCGCCGGTAGAAGCCCTTGACCAGCCCGACGCCCGGCTCGGTGAGCAGCGGGCCGAGCAGCGCGGGCACGAACCCGGGGTCGAAGTCGACCAGGTCGGAGTCCAGGTAGCAGACGACGTCGCCGGTGGTGGCGGCCAGCGACCGCCAGAGCACCTCACCCTTGCCGGGGCGCGGCTCCAGGTGCGCGACGACCTCGGTGCGCAGCACCACCCGGGCGCCGGCCGCCGCGGCCAGCTCCACCGTGCGGTCGGTCGACCCGGAGTCCATCACCACCAGCTCGTCGACCAGCGGGGCCGGGCCGCGGGTCAGCGGGACGATGGCGGCCACGATCGCCCCGACCGTCGCCTCCTCGTCCAGCGCCGGCAGCACCACCGACACCCGCCGGCCGGCCTTCGCCGCGACCAGCCCCTCGACCGTCCACGGCGGCTCCTGCCAGGTGCGGCGGGCGAACCACTGCTCGGTGCTGGCGTCCATCGGCTCTCCTGGCTGCTGCGGGACGGGTGGACGGCCACGCTGCCGGCGAGCGGTCAGGCCAGCGCGCGGACCGTCCGGGCAGGAGGACGGGTACCCGCGATGGCGGCGACCATATCCACCGTACGACGGGTGGCGGCCACTTCGTGCGCCCGGAACACCCGCGCGCCGGCCGCGGCGGCCAGCGCGGTGGCCGCGAGCGTGCCCTCCAGCCGGTCGGTGACCGCGCCGACACCGAGCGCCTCGCCGATGAAATCCTTGTTCGACAGCGCCATCAGCACCGGCCAGCCGGTCGCCACCAGCTCGTCGCAGCGGCGCAGCAGGGCCAGCCCGTGGAAGGTGTTCTTGCCGAAGTCGTGGGTGGGGTCGATCAGGATGCCCGCCCGCGGCACCCCGAGCCCGACCAGCCGCTCGGCCTGCCCGCACACCTCGGCGATCACGTCGGCCACCACGTCGGGGTAGCGGACGCGGTGCGGGCGGGTGCGCGGCACCGCGGCGCCGGTGTGCGAGCAGACGATCCCGACCCCGGTCGCCGCGGCCACCTCGGCCAGGGTCGGGTCGTGCCCGGCCCAGGTGTCGTTGAGCAGGTCGGCGCCCTCGGCCACGGCCAGCGCGGCGACCCGGCCGCGCCAGGTGTCCACGCTGATCACCACGTCCGGGTGCCGGTCGCGGACCGCGGCCACGAACGGCACCACCCGGCGGATCTCCTCGGCCGGGTCGACCTCGGGTCCCGGGCCGGCCTTCACCCCGCCGATGTCGATGATGTCGGCGCCCTCGGCCACCGCCGCGTCCACCCGGGCCATCGCCGCGTCGTCGGCGAACGCCGCGCCGCGGTCGTAGAACGAGTCCGGGGTGCGGTTGACGATGGCCATCACCAGCGCCCGGTCCCGGGCCGGCTCCCGGGAGCCGAACCGCAGCGCCCCGGTCACCGGACCATGCGCGAGACGTCGGCCTCCCCGACCGGGACGGCGCAGGCGTCCAGCGCGTCGGCGACCGTGGTCGTGACGCGCAGCCGCTCGATCGCCGAGGGCAGCACGAAACCGCGCTCGCGCAGCTCGTCGACCCAGCTCAGCAGGCCGGTGTAGTGGCCGTGCGGATCGAGCACGACCACCGGCTTGGCGTGCATGCCCAGGTAGCCCGACGTCCAGACCTCGAACAGCTCCTCGCAGGTGCCGACCCCGCCGGGCAGCGCGAGGAACGCGTCGGAGTGCGCCTCCATCAGCGCCTTGCGGTCGCGCATGGTGTCGACCACCAGCAGCTCGTCGGCGTCGTCGTCGGCCCACTCCCGGTCGACCAGGGAGTGCGGGATGACGCCCACCGTGCGCGCGCCGCCGGCCCGCGCGGCGGCGGCGACCGCGCCCATCATCGAGTGCTTCCCGCCCCCGGAGACCAGCTGCCAGCCGCGCTCGGCGATCCCCGTCCCGACCGCCGCGGCCAGCTCCCGGTTCTCCGCCGGGATGCCCTCGATGGAGGCGCAGTAGACGCACACGGACACGCTCAACGCTCGCCCTCGCTGGGCTCGGGCGGCGCTTCGCGAGGCGCTGTGTCCGACGTTTCGCTCGCAAGCTCGCTCAATGTGCTTCCTCCCAGGCCCGGTAGGCCTCGTGCACGACCTTGACCGCGTCGTCGACGTCGTCGGTCACGTAGAGCAGGGCCAGGTCCTTCTCGCCGATCTTGCCGTGGCCCAGCACCTTGTCGGCGATCCAGTCGTAGAGCCCGCCCCAGTAGTCGCTGCCCAGCAGCACCACCGGGAACTTGGTGACCTTCTTGGTCTGCACCAGGGTCAGCGCCTCGAACAGCTCGTCGAGGGTGCCGAAGCCGCCGGGCAGGCAGACGAAGGCCTGCGAGTACTTGACGAACATGGTCTTGCGGGTGAAGAAGTAGCGGAAGTTGATGCCCAGGTCGACCCAGTCGTTGAGGCCCTGCTCGAAGGGCAGCTCGATGCCGAGCCCGACGCTGTACCCGCCGGCCTCCTTGCAGCCGCGGTTGGCCGCCTCCATCGCGCCCGGCCCGCCACCGGTGATCACCGCGTAGCCGGCCTCGGCCAGCGCGGCGCCCAGCTCCCGGCCCTGGGTGTACTCCGGGTGGTCGCGCGCGGTGCGGGCGGAGCCGAACACGGTGACCGCCCGGGGCAGCTCGGCCAGCCCGCCGAAGCCCTCGACGAACTCGGCCTGGATGCGCAGCACCCGCCACGGGTCGGTGTGCACCCAGTCGCTGGGCCCGCGGGAGTCGAGCAGCCGCTCGTCGGTGGTGGTCGCCTCGTCGCGGTACTGGCCGCGCAGCCGCACCGGACCCCGCTGCTTCTCCGGGGGGTGTCCGGGCCGGTTCTCCTCGGGGTGCGGCACCCCGGACTCACTCATGGTCGTCAGAGTAGTGAGCGTCCGGATCAGGACAGGAAGCGGCGGAGGGTGTCGGCGACCCGGGTGATCTCACGGGTGTCGACGTGCTCCTCGCGGGTGTGGGCCAGGTTCGGGTCGCCGGGGCCGTAGTTGACCGCGGGGATGCCCAGCGCGGCGAACCGGGAGACGTCGGTCCAGCCGTACTTGGCCCTCGGGGTGGCCCCGGTGGCCTCGACGAACTCCCGGGCGGCCGGCGCGCCCAGTCCGGGCAGGGCGCCCGCGGCCGCGTCCACCACGACCACCTCGAGCCCGTCGAACACCTCGCGGACGTGCTGCTCGGCCGCGACGACGTCGCGGTCGGGGGCGAACCGGAAGTTGACCGTCACGACGCACTCGTCGGGGACGACGTTGCCGGCCACTCCCCCGGCGATCCGCACCGCCTGCAGGCCCTCGCGGTACTCGCACCCGTCGATGTCGACCCGGCGGGCCGGGTAGCCGGCCAACCGCCCGAGGGCCTCGTTCGCGGCGTGGATGGCGTTGTCGCCCAGCCACGAGCGGGCCGAGTGGGCGCGCCGGCCGCGGGTGGTGATCTCCACGCGCAGCGTGCCCTGGCAGCCGGCCTCGACCTCGGCCGCGGTCGGCTCGCCGAGCAGGGCCAGGTCGGCGGCCAGCCAGTCGCGGTGCTCGCGCTCGATGCGGCCCAGCCCGTTGCGGTCGGAGTCGACCTCCTCGCAGTCGTAGAAGACCAGCGTGAGGTCGTGGCGCGGCTCGGTCAGGGTGGCCGCGAGGTGGGCGATGACGGCGTCGCCGGACTTCATGTCGGTGGTGCCGCAGCCGTAGAGCAGATCGCCGTCGCGGCGGCTGGGCACGTTGTCGGCGATCGGGACGGTGTCGAGGTGCCCGGCCAGCAGCACCCGCCGCTCGCGGCCCAGCCGGGTGCGGGCGAGCACCGCGTTCCCCGACCGCAGCAGCTCCAGGTGCGGGGCCTGGGCGCGCAGCGCCCGCTCCAGCGCGTCGGCCAGCACCGCTTCGTCACCGGAGACGCTCGGGACGTCGACCAGCGCGGCGCACAGGTCGACCGGGTCGGCGGTGAGATCCAGGTCCGTCACCGCCGGCACGCTACCCGCCGGGCCCGGGGATGATGGGCCGGTGACTACCGCACCGCGCCGGGAGGGCGCCTCGGGGACCGGACTGGCCACCATCGCCGCCGACGGCACGATCCTGGACACCTGGTACCCGGCCCCCGCCCTGGACGGCACCGACCGCGACACCGCTGACGACACCGCCGACGACCTGGAGCCGCTCACCGGGACCGACGACGTGCGCGGCGTGCGGACCGTCGTCGTGCGCACGGCGATCGAGTCGCTGGCCGACCCGCCCACCGACGCCCACGACGTCTACCTGCGGCTGCACCTGCTCAGCCACCGCCTGGTCGCGCCGCACGGGGCCAACCTGGACGGCGTGTTCGGGCTGCTGGCCAACGTGGTGTGGACCGACCGCGGGCCGTGCCCGGTCGCCGACTTCGAGCGCACCCGCCTGCGCCTGCGCGCCACCGGCCCAGTCGCCGTGCACGGCGTCGACAAGTTCCCCCGGATGGTCGACTACGTGCTGCCCACCGGCGTCCGGATCGCCGACGCCGACCGGGTCCGGCTCGGCGCCCACCTGGCCGCCGGCACCACCGTGATGCACGAGGGCTTCGTCAACTTCAACGCCGGCACGCTGGGCGCGTCGATGGTGGAGGGCCGGATCTCGGCCGGGGTGGTGCTGGGCGAGGGCAGCGACCTCGGCGGTGGAGCGGCCGTCATGGGCACCCTC
>JASLAP010000514.1 GCA_030147065.1 Pseudonocardia sp.
ACGGCAGCTCCGAGCAGCGGCTGCTCGCCTTCTCCGACGGCTTCACCTCCGGCGTCGACTACTGCCGGGTGAACTACTGCCCGCACGGCGGGGGGCGGGTGCGGGCGGTGCCGGCGGGGGCCGGCACCGCCCCGCACCCTCCCCCTGGCCCTGCGGTCAGTAGTTCACCCGGCAGTAGTCGACGCCGTAGGTGAAACCGTCGGAGAAGGCGAGCTGGCGCTGCTCGGAGCTGCCGTGGTCGCCGGGGTCCATCCAGGTGCCCGACCCGCCGTCGGCCAGCCACGTGTAGACCGCCTCGGCGTCGCCCTCCTCCTCGATGATGGCCCCCTCGCGCACGGCCTCGTCCCAGAACACGCCGGCCAGGCAGTCGGCGTTGAGCTCCTGGGCCGGACCGGCCCACTGGTCGACGCCGGGCTGCTGCTCGACCCAGGTGTCCTGCACCGCGTGCCCCCACTCGTGGGCCAGCACCAGGAAGGTGGTGGCGTTGCCCGGGTGCTCGGGCAGGTAGCCCGCCAGCCAGTCCACGTCGAACGCGACGTACTCGTCGCCGTCGACGGCGCAGTAGTAGGCGTTGTCGGTGCCCGGGACGTACCCGTCGCCGCACGGGCTGTTGCCCTCGTCGACGTAGAACTCGAACCGGTCCGGCGCGTCGAACTCCAGCCCGTAGTTGTCGTGGAGGTGGGCGGTCCAGAACTCGTCGAGGATCGGCTGCAGCGCCTCGGCGTCGGCCAGGACCCGGTCGTAGGCGTCCTCGCCGGACCACGGGCTCGTGCCCGGCAGCGCCTGGGACACCGCGAAGGCCTGCGGCGTCGCGGGCTGCTGCGCCGCGGTCGACGCCCCGCCGGGCCGCTCGGCCGGCGCGGCGACCCCGCCGGTGGGCACGCTGCAGGCGCTCAGCGCGGCGACGAGCAGGCCGGTGGCGATGGTGGACAGGGTCTTGTTCATGCTGGCTACCTCGTGTGCTGGGCCGCGTTCCGGGCCTGCGGTTCTGATGTCGAGGACTCTGCTGCGCAGCGCTGAAGGTTCGTTGAAGGCGCCGTTTAAGGTGCGGACGTGATCAGGTTCAGCCTGCTCGGGCCGGTCGAGGCCCACCGGGACGGCGTGCGGGTGCCGCTCGGCGGCCCGAAGCAGCGCGCGGTGCTCGCGGTCCTGCTGCTCAACGCCAACCGCACGGTGCAGGTCAGCCAGATCGTCGACGGCGTCTGGGGGGAGCGGCCGCCGCAGCGTGCGGTGAACACCGTGCAGGTCTACGTCTCGGCGCTGCGGCGGGCCCTGGAGCCGCGGCCGCCGGGCGACCCGGCCGACCGGCTGCTCACCACCCGCGGCACCGGCTACATGCTGCGCGCGGACGAGCGGTCGCTGGACCTGCTGGAGTTCCTCGCCGCCGCGGCGGACGGCCGGCGCGCGTCGAGCGAGGGCCGCCACGCCGACGCCGCGGCCCGGCTCCGCCACGCGCTGGGCCTGTGGCGCGGCCGGGCCCTGGCCGACGTGGCCGACGAGCCGTTCGCCGAGGCCGAGCTGGCCGCGCTGGAGGAGACCCGGCTGGCCACCGTGGAGGCCCGGGCGGCGGCCGACCTGGCCGCCGGCCGCGACGCCGAGCTGATCGCCGAGCTGCGCACGCTGGTGGCCGAGCACCCGCTGCGGGAGCGGTTCCGCGGGCTGTTGGCCGAGGCGCTCTACCGGGCCGGGCGGCAGGCCGACGCGCTGGAGGTGTTCCGCGACGCCCGCGCGGTGCTGGCCGAGGAGCTCGGGGTCGACCCGAGCCCGGAGCTGCAGGCGCTGGAGCGGACCATCCTCAACCAGGGCGAGCTGGGCCGGGCCCACCGCGACGGCCGCCCGTTCCTGGTGCTCACCGAGAGCGGCGGCGACCAGCGGGTGATCCCCCTGGAGGCGGGCCGGTCGCCGATGACCATCGGCCGCCGCCCGGCCAACGACATCTGCCTGAGCTGGGACGCCGAGGTCTCCCGCGCGCACGCCCGCCTGGAGTGGGCTGACGGCGACTGGTACCTGGTCGACGACGGCGCCTCGCGCAACGGGTCCTTCGTGGACGGCGAGCGGGTGCACGGCAGGCGCCTGCTGCAGGACGCCCAGATCCTGCGGCTCGGCGCGACGGTGCTGCTCTACCGCACGTCCGGGGTCCCGGCGCCGCGGCCGGGCCCGGCGCTGGGCGCCACGGTGGACGCGCCCCTGAGAGCGGCGTCCCAGCTCAGCCCGGACGAGCGCGCGCTGCTGGCCGGGCTGGCCGAGGGGCGGCGCGGTGCGGGGGTGGAGGGGTTGTGGCGCCGGTTCGACGTGGAGGACCTGCCCGAACCGGAGCGGGACGCGATGGTGTTGCGGCTGGCCCGGGCGATCGGGGCGCTGGACCGGTGAGCGCGCGCCCGGGGTCTACGCGTCCTGGTCGTGGGCGGTGGGCGGGGCGCCCTTGTCGGTGATCCAGCCGTAGGCGATCACCAGGCCGACCGCGACGATCAGCACCAGGACGATCACCGCCGCCACGGTCATGCCGGCACCGCCGTCCGGGCGCCCGGTCCGGGCTGCTCGTCGAGCCGGTGCCGCGGGGACAGCGGCGGCCGGGCCTGGGTGTTCTGCGGGGCCTCGGGGGCGAGCGGGGTCATGCCGGCATCGTGCCCGCTGATCGACCGTCCTGCCGGTCGAGGAAGGCCCGCAGCTCGGCGAGGACCTCGTCGGGCCGCTCCTCGGCCAGGAAGTGGCCGCAGGGCAGGGCCCGGCCGTCGGCCGCCGGCGCCCACCGGCGCCAGAGGTCCAGGACCTCGGGGACACCGCCGACCGGCCCCCGACTCCCCCAGAGCACGAGGGTCGGGCAGGTGATCGTCCGGCGGCCGCGGTCGGCCTCGTCGTCGGCGGCGTCGCGGTCCAGGCCCGCGCGGTAGTCCTGGCACATCCCGTGGACGACCTCCGGCCGCGCCCACGCGGCCCGGTAGGCCGCCAGCGCCTCCGGCGCGCAGACCTCGGCCAGGCCGCGGCCGAGCACGGCGTCGGGCTCCGCGGCGATCAGCCGTTCCGGCAGGTCGGCGGGCTGGGCCAGCAGGAACCAGTGCCAGGCGCCGCGGGCGAAGCGGGCGTCCACCCGGGCCAGGACGTCGGCGGTCGGCAGGATGTCGAGGACCGCGAGCGCGCGCACCCGGTCCGGGTGGTCCAGGGCCATCCGGTACGCGCAGCGGGCGCCGCGGTCGTGGCCGACCACCGCGAACCGGTCGTGACCGAGCGCGGCCATGGCCGCCACCAGGTCGGCGGCGATGGCGCGCTTGCTCGACGCGGTCACGGTCGCGCCGGGTGGCAGCAGGCTGTCGCCGTAGCCCGGCAGGTCGGCGAGGACGACCTCCCGGGTCGTCGCCAGCCGGGGCGCGACGCCGTGCCACATCACCGAGGTCTGCGGCCAGCCGTGCAGCAGCAGGACGGGCTCGCCGGCGCCGGTGGTGCGGAGCCGGATCCGCGCCCCCGACGGCACCTCGACGTCGTGGACCGCGCCCGGGAGCAGGCCCTCGGTCACCCGGCGCGGTACCAGGCGGCCGCCGTCCCGCCGCGGACCGCCTCCCGCTCGGACCCGGTGAGCACGGCGTCGAGCCGGTCCGCACCCGGGCCGTGGTCGTGGGGGTGGTCGCTGGCGTGCATGAGCAGCTCCGGGCCGAGCATCTCGACCGCCTCCCGCGCCGCCGCCGGGTCGGCGGGCAGGTGGATCGGCGCGGTGGTGAACCGGACGCGCTCGCGGACCGTCGCCGACGGCGGCCGGTCGAGCCACGGCACCTCCCGCCACACCCCCTTCCAGTCCTTGTCGAACCGCCACAGCAGCGCCGGCAGCCAGGTCGAACCGCACTCGGCGACGGTCACCCGCAACCCGGGCAGCTGCGCGAACACCCCCTCGGTGACCAGGCTGGTCAGCTGGGCCTGCCCGACGATCTGGGAGTTGGCCAGGTAGTCCTCGACGTAGCTGTGGGTGAAGCCGCTGGCGTTCGGGGCGTTCCCGGCCCGGCCCCAGGCGTGCAGGGTGACCACCAGGTCGTGCTCGGCGGCGGCGCGCAGCAGCGGCCGGTGCCGGACGTTGCCCCACGGGGCGTCGGTGCGGACCGGCAGCAGCACGGTCGCCACGCCCGGGTGCCCGCCGATGCGGGCGATCTCGGCCACCGCGGCCTCCGTGTCCAGGGTCGGGACGACCATCGCGACGCGCAGCCGCTCGTCACGGGCGTGCCACTCGGCGAGCAGCCAGTCGTTGACCGCCCGGCACAGCGCGGCCTCGTAGTACGGGTTGCGGTTGCAGTGGAACGTGGTGGTGCAGGTCAGGATGGCCGCGTCGACGCCGGCCGGGTCGAGCAGCCGGGAGCCCAGCTCGGCCGGGGTCTGCGCGGGCGTCCCGCCGAGCCCGATCGTCGTCGGGTAGGCCCCGCCCTGGTTCGGGGACAGCCGCAGCCCCGCCTCGACGACGTAGTTGCGCCAGTAGCTGTCCATGTGGACGGTCAGGTCGGCGAGCGACTCGGGCGCGCAGTGGACGTCGACGTCGACGGTGCGCGTCCGCGCCGGGGCGCTCACCGGGCGCTCCGCTCGGGCAGGCCGTACAGCCCGCACGCGTTGGACCCCATGATCCGCTCGCGCAGCGGGGCCGGGAACAGCCGGGGCGCGGCCTGCGGGGAGTCGAAGTCCCAGTGCGGGTAGTCCGAGGCGAACAGGATCCGCTCGTCCATCCCGAGGTGGCCCAGCACCGTCTCCAGGTGCGCCGGGTCGGCCGGCTCCTCGATCGGCTGGGTGCTGAACCACAGGTGCTCGCGCAGCTCCTGCGACGGCGGCCGGACCAGGTGCGGGACGTCCTCGCGCAGCAGGCCCCAGGCGTCGTCGAGCGCCCACATCAGCGGCGGTACCCAGGCCAGGCCGCCCTCGACGCAGATCAGCTGCAGCGACGGGAACTCGGCGAACACGCCCTCCAGCAGCATGCTCTGCACCAGGGCACTCATCATGTTGCCGTTCCAGACGTGCTCCTCGAGGTAGAACGAGGGCCATCCGGCGCCGCGGTGCTGCTCCAGCCCGCCGGTGTGCGCGGCCACCGGCAGCCCGGCCTCGGCGGCCGCGTCGTAGATCGGCCAGTAGCGGTGCCGGCCGAACCCGCTCTCCCCCCCGGTGGCCAGCAGGACCTGCACGAACCGCGGGTCGCCCGCCCACCGGCGGATCTCCGCGGCGGCCGCCTCGGGCGACTCCAGGGAGACCGCGATCGAGGACCGCAGCCGGGGCTCGGCGTCCAGCCACTCCTCGGCCATGGTCTCGTTGAGCGCGCGGCACAGCGCGGCGGCGAAGCCGGGCTCCTCGGCGCCCCAGGTGTGGGCCTGCAGCGGGATCAGCACGCCGAAGTCGACGTCGAACTCGTCGAGCAGCTGGTCGCGCACGAACTGCAGGGAGCTGCCCGGGAAGCCGCCCTCCGGCCAGGCGTCCAGCCGGAACCCGGAGTTGCGGACCCGCGGGTAGATCTCCGGCGGCCCGGGGACCCGGCTGCCGAAGGTCTCGAAGCGCCGGCGGTACCGCTGGCCGAGCCGGGGCAGGATGCTGCTTGCGAGCGCGTGCGGGTGGATGTCGCTGTCGACGATCGTGTACGTGGTGCGCCGGGCGGTGGCGGGCGTGGACGCGGGCAGGGCCTGGGTCATCGCTGCTCTCCGGTGACGGCGGCGCCCGGGCGGACCGGGCGGGGCGTGGTGTCCACGACGACGTGGGCGTCCTCGACGGCGACGTCGTAGGTCTCGGCGACGTAGGGCCCGGGCCGGCGGCCGTTCGGGCCGGGCTCGACGCTCACCTCGTAGGTGCGCGCCGGTGGCTCGTCGGGGCCGAAGTACGACTGGCCGGTGGCCATGTCGTACTCCCAGCCGTGCCAGGGGCAGGCGATCAGGGTCTCCTCGGCGGCGACGGTGTACTCCCCCGGGCCGGTCGAGCTGAGCGAGGACTGGACGCGGCCCCGGCAGAGCGGGCCGCCGAGGTGCGGGCAGTGGTTGTTGAGCGCGTAGAACCGGTCGCCCACCCGGAACACCCCGATGGACCGCCGCCCCTGGCTGACGATCCGGCGTTCACCGGGCGGGAAGTCATCAACTCTGGCGACCACGATCCGCATGCCGGTGACGGTAGGCACCCGGCCGGGCCGCGGGGAAAGCAAAAGTCGGGATGGTCGGCATCCACCGCGTCTATGCCCCGAGTTCGGGCCGGGGCATTGACCGGCCACGACCCACCGCAGACGATCGGAGCCGGAGATCGTCGGTGACGAGGGGTGGTGACGCCGGTGGCCCGCCGCACCGTCGCGTCGCTGGCCAACATCGACCTGAACCTGCTGGTCATCCTGCGCGAGCTGCTGCGCGAGCAGAACGTCACCCGGGCCGCCCGCAACGTCGGCATCACCCAGCCCGCGGCCAGCGCCGCGCTCGCCCGGCTGCGCCGGCACTTCGGCGACGAGCTGCTCGAGCGCACCCGCGGCGGGTTCGTGCTCTCGCCGCTGGGCGAGCAGCTGGCCGGTCAGGTCGAGCTGCTGAGCCTGGGTCTGGAGCGGCTGTTCTCCCCGGAGCCGGCGTTCCGCCCGGCGGAGTCCGACCGCGAGTTCGCCGTGCTGACCACCGACTACGTGCTGGCCGCCTTCGCCGAGCAGATGTCGCGCGCGCTGCACGCCGCGGCGCCGAACGCCCGGCTGCACGTGCCGGTGGCCGAGGGCGCGCTGCCCACCGACCTGCCCGAGTCGCTGCGCCGGCTGGACGGGATCATCGCGGTGCCCAAGGCCGAGTTCAAGGTGGCCGAGATCGAGGGCCAGGAGCTGTTCCGGGACCGGTGGGTGTGCGTGGTCGACGCGGACAACCCGGTCGGCGACCGGCCGGCGCTGGCCGACCTGGAGCGGATGCCGTGGGTCATCCCCAACCACCCCGACGGCGGGTACCCGGCGAGCTCGCCGCTGGCCCCGCTGCTGTCGCGGCTGTCCACCCACCCGCAGGTGGCCGTCCGGGTGGACAGCTACCAGGCCACCCCGTACTTCGTGGCCGGGACCGACCGGGTGGCGGTGATGCAGCGGCGGCTCGCCCGGCACTTCGCCCGGCGCCCCGACCTGCGCGTGCTGGAGTGCCCCGGCGACCCGCCGCCGATCGTCGAGGTGTTCTGGTGGCACCGCCGGCACACCGACGACCCGGCGCACACCTGGTTCCGGGCCCTGCTCGCCCGGACCGGCCAGCAGCTGGGCTGCTGAGGCCGCTACGGGCGGCGGAGCGGCGGCTGCGGCCGGGCGGGCTGCGGCGGGAACCCGGCCGGCACCGGCGGGTGCGGGCGGCCGGCGGCGA
>JASLAP010000555.1 GCA_030147065.1 Pseudonocardia sp.
CCGCGGTCAGCGCCGCGGCCAGCACCTCCTCCTCGTCGTGCCCGTGCGAGGCGACGACCACGGCCGCGGTGTCCACCGGGAGCGCCGCCGCCGGGTCGTCGACGAGCTGCACGTCGTGGTCGAGCGCGGTGCCCACCCGCACCAACGCCCTGGCCACCGGGGACTCCCCGCGGACCAGCACCAGCGCGGGTGGCAGCACCGGCTCCAGGAAGATGTCCAGCGCGCCGCCGGACAGGCACGGGTTGTCCACCACCCGCATCCCCGGCGGCGCCGGCTGGGTGCCCCCGCCGGGGGTGATCCGGAGCAGCCCGGCCTGCCCCGAGGTGAGCACCCGCAACGACTCCGCCCGGGTGGTCGACTCCGCGCAGGAGCCGCCGACGAAACCCTCCATGGTCCCGTCGGCGAGCACCAGCGCCTGGTCGCCGGGCCGGGCGCTGGTCGGCCGCTCCGCGCGCACCACGGTGGCGAGCACGAACGGGGTGCGCCCGGTCCGCAGCCGGCTGGCCCGGTCCAGCAACCTGACGTCGGCCATCACCGGACCGCCGTCAGCCGATCGCCAGGTCGGGGCGCAGCGGGTCGCCCTGGACGGCCCGCCACACCTGCGCCGGGGTCAGCGGCATGTCCGCGTGCCGCACCCCGATCGCGTCCAGCACCGCGTTCACCACCGCGGGCGGGGACCCGACGGTCGCCGACTCGCCGACCCCCTTGGCCCCGATCGGGTGGTGCGGCGAGGGCGTCACGGTCTCCCCCAGCTCCCACGACGGGCACTCCATCGCGGTGGGCAGCAGGTAGTCCATGAACGACGCCCCGAGGTGGTTGCCGTCCTCGTCGAAGGCCATGAGCTGCATCAGCGCCATCCCGATGCCGTCGGCCAGCCCGCCGTGCACCTGCCCCTCGACGATCATCGGGTTGATCCGCACCCCGCAGTCGTCGACGGCGATGAACCGGCGCACCTTGACCTGCCCGGTGCCCGGGTCGACGTTGACCACGCAGATGTAGGCCCCGCACGGGTAGGTCAGGTTGGGCGGGTTGTAGACGCAGGTGGCGTCCAGGTGGCCCTCGACGCCCTCGGGCAGCTCCAGGTCGGAGTGCGCGGCCATGGCGATGTCGGCGATCGCCGCGGACGCCGACGGGTCGCCGGCCACGGTGAACCGGCCTTTCTCCCACTCCAGGTCGTCCGGGGACACCTCGAGCATCGCCGCGGCGACGATCTTGGCCCGCTCCCGGACCTTGCGGGCCACCATCGCGGTGGCCGCCCCGGAGACCGGGGTGGACCGCGAGCCGTAGGTGCCCAGCCCGAACGGGGTCTGGTCGGTGTCGCCCTGGACGACCTCGATGTCGTCCGGGGAGATGCCCAGCTCCTCGGCCACGATCTGGGCGAACGTGGTGGCGTGGCCCTGCCCCTGGGACATGCACGACAGCCGCAGCACCGCCTTGCCGGTGGGGTGCACCCGCAGCTCGGCGCCGTCGGCCATGCCCAGGCCGAGGATGTCCATGGTGCGCCGCGGCCCGGCCCCGACGGCCTCGGTGAAGAACGACAGGCCGATGCCCATCAGCGGCTCGTCGGAACCCTCCTCGTCGCGCCGGCGGCGGCGCTCGTCCTGCTCGCGGCGCAGGTCGGCGTAGCCGGCGATGTCGAGGGCCCGGCGCAGCGTGGCCGGGTAGTCCCCGGAGTCGTACTCCCAGCCCAGCGCGGTGGTGTACGGGAACTGGTCGGCGGTCAGCAGGTTCTTCATCCGCAGCTCGGCCGGGTCCCAGCCCTGGTCGTGGGCGAGCACGTCGACCAGCCGCTCCACCAGGTACACCGCCTCGGTGATCCGGAACGAGCAGGCGTAGGCCACCCCGCCGGGCGCCTTGTTGGTGTAGACGCCGGTGACCGCGCAGTGCGCCGCGGCCATGTCGTAGGACCCGCTGAACACGTGGAACAGCCCGGCCGGCAGCTTGGACGGCTGCGCGGTGCCGTTGAACGCGCCGTGGTCGGCGAGCACCTTCACCCGGATCCCGAGCAGCTTGCCGTCCTTGGTCGCCGCGATCTCGCCGTGCATGTGGTAGTCGCGGGCGAACGAGGTCGCCATCAGGTTCTCCGAGCGGTCCTCCACCCACTTCACCGGCGCGCCGGTGACGATGGAGCCGACGACGGCGCACACGTAGCCGGGGTAGATGCCGACCTTGTTGCCGAACCCGCCGCCGATGTCCGGGGCGATGATCTGGATCTTGTGCTCGGGCAGGCCGGCGACCAGCGCGTACACCGTCCGGTGCGCGTGCGGGGCCTGGGTGGTGGTGTAGACGGTCAGCTTGCCGGTGACCGGGTCCATGCTGGCGATGGAGCCGCAGGTCTCCATGGGCGCCGGGTGCGAGCGCGGGTAGAGCATGTCGCAGGTGGCGACGACGTCGGCCCGGGCGAACACCTCGTCGGTGGCCGCCGCGTCGCCGGCCTCCCAGTCGAAGATGTGGTTGTCGGTGCGGCCTTCCAGGTCGTCGCGGATGACCGGGGCGCCGGGGTCCAGCGCCGTCTTCGCGTCGATCACCGGGTCGAGCGGTTCGTAGTCGACCTCGATCAGGCTGAGCGCGTCGCGGGCGGCGTAGCGGTCCTCGGCGACGACGAAGGCGACCTCCTGGCCCTGGAACCGGACCTTGTCGGTGGCCAGCACGGCCTGCACGTCGTGGCTGAGCGTGGGCATCCAGGCCAGCCCCAGCCCGGCCAGCGTCTCGCCGGTGATCACGGCCTTGACCTTGGGGTGCGCCTCGGCCGCGCTGGTGTCGATGGAGACGATCTTCGCGTGGGCGAACGGGCTGCGCAGGATCGCCCCGTGCAGCATCCCGGGCAGCGCGATGTCGTCGAGGTAGCGGCCGCGGCCGCGGATGAACCGGGCGTCCTCCTTGCGCCGCATCGAGCCGTAGCCCATGGGGGTGGACGCGCAGACCTCGGTCGGGGCGACCTCGGCGGGGGCCTCGCCGGGGGCGGCCACGCCGGTCTCGGCGCCGGTGGTGTCGGTGCTCATGCCTGGGCCTCCTGCTCGGTGCGGGACGCGCGTTCGGTTTCCGCGGCCGCGCGCAGCGACCGGACGATGTTCTCGTAGCCGGTGCACCGGCAGATCTGCCCGGAGATGGCCTCGCGGATCTCGTCGTCGGACGGGTCCGGCGTGCGGTCCAGCAGGGCGCGGCCGGTCATCATCATCCCGGGGGTGCAGAACCCGCACTGCAGCCCGTGCTTGTCGCTGAACGCCTGCTGGACCGGGTCTAGGTCACCGCCCGAGGACAACCCCTCGACGGTCTGCACCTCGTGCCCGTCGGCCATCACGGCCAGCACGGTGCAGGACTTGACCGGCATCCCGTCCAGCCGGACCACGCACACCCCGCAGTTGGAGGTGTCGCAGCCCCAGTGGGTGCCGGTGAGCCGCAGCTCGTCGCGCAGGAAGTGCAC
>JASLAP010000559.1 GCA_030147065.1 Pseudonocardia sp.
CCACCAGGTGGGCGATCGCGGCGAAGGCCGCCGCCGCGCTCAGCGCCCCGGCCGCGACCACCGCCCAGGCCGCCGCCACGTCGGCCGCGGCCGCGGACGGGTCGGCCCGCAGCACCACCGCCCCGCCGACCCCGGTGCCGATCCCGACCGGCCGGCCCAGCAGCACCGGGTCGGTGGACAGCGGGCCGATCCGGTCCGGGCGGGCGGTCGGCTGGTTGCGCAGCGCGGCGTCCACCGCGGCGTCGATCTCGGCGAGCGCGACCGGGTCCGCCGCCTCCAGCCCCGCGGTGACCAGCCGCTCGCCGTCGCCGTCGACGACCACGACGCTCTCGCCGTAGAGCCGGGCGTGCGTGCGCACCTGCTGGGCCAGCACGTCCAGCCCCGCCGCCGACCCGCCCGGCCCGATCGCCTGCTGGGCCTGTACGGCGAACCGGTCCAGGTCGGCCACCCGGACCAGGGTGAACCGCTGGGTGCGCTCGGCGGAGGTGCTGTCCAGCAGCGGCAGGGCGAACCCGGCCACCGCCACCAGCGAGAACACCGACAGCACCAGCAGCAGCCGGCGCCGCACGCTCAGCCGCCCAACCGGAAGCCGAACCCGCGGATGGTCGCCACCAGGCCGGGCCGGTCGATCTTCGCCCGGAGCGCGGACAGGTGCACGTCCAGCGACCGGGACACCGTCAGGTAGGCGTCGCCCCACACCTCGTCGAGCAGTTGCTGGCGGCTGACCGCCCGCCCGGCGTGCCGGGCCAGCACGGCCAGCACGTCGAACTCCTTGGTGGTCAGGGCCAGCTCGGTCCCGGCCACCGTGGTGCGCCGCGAGGTCAGGTCCACCCGCAGGTCACCGACCTCGACCACGGTGGGCGCCGGCCCGGGCGGGACGGCCCGCCGGGTCACGGTCTCCACCCTGGCCAGCAGCTCGCGCAGCCGCACCGGCTTGACCAGGTAGTCGTCCGCGCCAAGGCGCAGCCCGCGGACCACGTCGCGCTCGTCGCCGCGGGCGGTGAGCACCAGCACCGGTGTGGTCGAGATCCGGCGCAGCCGGCGCAGCACGTCCAGGCCGTCGCCGTCGGGCAGGCCCAGGTCCAGCAACACCACATCGGCGTAGCGCAGGCGGGCCCACAGGTCCGCGGCCCGTGCGACCCTTGCGGTGCGGTGGCCGTGCGCGCCCAGCGCCTCGACCACCGCCCCGGCGACGCCGTCGTCGTCCTCCACCACGAGCACGTGCACGCGCTCAGGGTGCCGGGCTGTCGACGGTGCGGGGAAGAGCTAAGTTCACCGGGCAAGCGAACGGGAACGGTTCAGGGAGCGGCGGGCATGGCGAGCATCGAAGAGGTCCGGGCCGGCATCATGCTGGCCAACGACAAGGCCTCGGAGAGCATCGGAGCGTTGCAGCAGGCGCACTCCTCGCTGGAGCAGGCCCAGGGCGCGCTGATGCGGGTCACCGAGGGCAGCACGCAGGCCGACGTGTCCGAGGCCAACGGGCTGCTGGCGCAGGCCGTCGGCAGCATCCAGGAGGTCCAGCAGGCCGTGTCCGCGGCGATGCAGGCGGCCGAGGGCGTCGCCGCTCGGCTGTGACCGCCCTCGCCCCGAGCGCCCCGGCCGAGCGGCCATGAGCCTGGACGAGGTGCGCACGGTGCTGGCCGGGGTGGCCGAGGACGTCCGGTCCGCCTACGCGCTGGCCGGGCAGGCCCGCACGGGGATCGTCGACGCCGCGGCGCTGCTGGAGCGGCTGGGCGCGCAGAACGCGCAGCCGCTGCCGCCGCCGCAGCTGCTGCGCGCGGTCGACGAGCTGGATCGCGGGCTGGGCCTGATCCAGGCCGGCGCCACCGCCGTCACCGACATCTCCGCGCGGCTGTAGGGCGATGGCGTTCTTCGGGCGGCGCCGGCGCATCCGGGAGGCGTACGAGGCCCTGTGCGCGGCCATCGCGACTGCGCTCGGCGGGGCCGCGGCGGCCACCGAGCGGGTCCGCCGGGTGCACCTGGACGCGGTGGTCGAGCTGCTGCTGCGCGAGCGGGGCCTGTCGGCCGCCCGCGCCGACCCCCAGCTGGCCCCGCTGCTGGCCAGCTCCGGGGTCGCCGACGTGGTCGTGCGGGTGGAGCGCGACGCGGCGGCGCTGTCGGTGCCCGACGCCCTGCCCGCCCGGCTGTCGGGGATCGTCGCCGCGGCCGCCACCGGGGCGGCCGGTGCCCGCGGCGACGACTGGCTGTCGGCCACCGGCCGGCTGGACGGCACCGGCGCGCTGCCCGGGCTGTGGCGGATCGGCACCGGCCGGCTCGGCGGCTCGGCGTCGTTCGACGTGGCTCTCCCGCTGCTCGACGAGTCCCACCTGCAGGTCACCACGTCCGGCGACAGCGGTCGGGAGGCCGGCCTCGCCCTGGTCCAGGGCCTGCTCATGCGAGTGCTCGCCACGGTGGCGCCGGGCACGGCGGCACTGCACGTGTGGGACGTCGGCCAGCTCACCGGCCCGCTGCCCGACCTGCACCCGCTCACCCGCAGCGGCCTGCTCACCGTGCACGACCCGGGCGGGCTGCCCGCCCTGCTGGAGGAGCTGTCCGACCGCATCCGCCGGGTGCACAACCGGGTCCTCATCGACGGCCATCCGTCGCTGCGGGCGCTGGCCGCGGAGACCGGGGAGCGCCCCGAGCCGTGGATGGCGGCGGTGCTGGTCGGCAACCGGCAGCCGCTGCCCGAGGAGCAGCACCGCCAGCTGCAGCGGATCGCCCGCGGCGGGATCGCCTGCGGCGTGCACCTGGTGCTGGTGGACGTGCCGATGGCGATGGGCGCGTCCGTGGAGACCGTCGACCTCACCGCGGACGGGCTGGTGACCACCTCGATGACGGGCCCGCACGTGCTCGTCGAGCTGGACGCACCGCCGAAGTCGGCGCCGGTCACCCAGGCCTGCCACGCGATCGCGACCGAGCACGAGGCCCGCCGGGCCCGGATCGGCAGCTTCGCCCAGCTGCTGCCGCCGCCCGACAAGATCGGGACGTACCATTCGAAGGCCGGCCTGCACGCCCCGATCGGGTTCGCCGAGGGCCAGCGCCGCGAGCTGTCGCTGACCGACGCCTCCCCGCACGCCCTGATCGGCGGCCCGAGCGGCTCGGGCAAGACGAACCTGCTGCTGGCGATGATCTCGTCGATGGCCACCCGGTACCCGCCCGACGAGCTGGAGCTGTACCTGCTGGACTTCAAGGAGGGCGTGTCCTTCGCCCAGCTCGCGCCGGGCAGGGAGCGCCCCTGGCTCCCGCACGCCCGGTTGATCGGCGTCAACATCAACACCGACCGGGAGTTCGGGCTGGCGCTGCTGCGGTTCCTGGCCGACGTGATGCGCCACCGGGCCGAGGTGGCCAAGGAGCACGGGGTCGCCAAGCTGGAGGACCTCCGCGACGTGCTGCGCGACCAGCACTGGCCGCGGATCGTGGCGGTGATCGACGAGTTCCAGTACCTGTTCGGCGTCCGCGACGCGGTCACCCGGGAGGCGATCCGGCTGCTGGAGGACGTCGCCCGGCGCGGCCGTTCGCAGGGCATCCACCTGGTGCTGGCCAGCCAGGACGTGGCGAGCATCGACGCCTTCTGGGGTCGCCCGGCGATCTTCGAGCAGTTCGTGCTGCGGATCGCGCTGCCGCGGGCGCGGCGCATCCTCGACGAGAACCGCAACGACGCCGCGCTCGACCTGCCCCGCTGGCACGCCGTGATCAACCACGAGTCCGGGATGCGGCACGGCAACGAGATCGTCCGGGTACCGAACGCGAGCGTCCGCGGCACCGTGGACGACGTGACGGCCGATCTGCACGACCGCTACCGCGGCCACCCCGAGCCGCGGGTCTTCGACGGCAGCCGCTTCCCGCGGACCCGGGACCTGCTCGACGCCCTCGGACCCGCCCGCGGTGGTGATCCGGTCGCGCTCGTCGGCCAGAGCATCGACGTGGCCGGCAGCCCGGCGACGGTGCCGCTGCCCGACGTCCCCGGTCGCAACCTCGGCGTGCTCGGTCCCGGCCTGCGCGACGCGGTCCGGCTGCTGGACGCGGCCGGCGCCGCGCTGGCCCTGACCTACTCCGAGGGCGCCGCCGAGGTGGTGCTGGCACCGCTCATCGCCGACGCCCGCAAGCCGGCCGACCGGCTCGCCGCCCGCTTCGCCGACGCCGGCCACGGCACCCGCATCGTGCCGATCGAGGAGCTGGGCGCGTGGCTGCGCGACCTGGCCGCCGACGTCAACGCCCGGATCGCCGGTCGGCCGGGGCGCCCGGTCGTGGCGGTGCTCTACGCCGCCGACGCCGCCGACGCTGTGCTCGACCGGGCGGGCACCGAGGCACTCCGCACGCTGATCCACTTCGGTCCCGAGGCCGGGGTGCACGTGCTGGGCTGGTGGCGCAGCGTGCCCCGGCTCAAGTCGCTGCTGATGATGGGGGCCGCGGTGGACGACATCGGGGCCTGGGTGGCGCTCGACGTGCAGGGTGCGGAGCTGCAGTCGCTGCTGCCCGGCCTGCTGCTGACCTGGTCGCCGCGCCCGGGGCGCGGGCTGTGGTTCGACCGCGCGCAGCACGCGGACCCCGAGGTGGTCATCGTCCCGACCCCGGAGGAGGACCGGTGACCGCCCCGGACCGCCCGGCCGGGGGCACCCCGGCCACCCGCTACAAGGCCGAGATCGCCGAGCTCACCAGCGGCATGGCGGCCGAGGTGGACCGCAACAACGCCCGGGTGCGGGAGCTGCGCGAGCGGGTCGCCGAGCTCGACCGCGAGCTGCTGGCGGCCGCCGACCGCGCCCTGCTCGTGCGCATCGCCGCCGAGCTGGCCTGGGAGGACGCCCTCGAGGCGCTGTGGGTCGAGTCCTGGATCACCATGCGGCCCTTCCCGCGGCCGGACCGGATGACCAAGCCGGGGGACGCCATGGCGCTGGGCGCCGAGGTGGAGCGCCGGGCCGCCGAGCTGCTCGCCGCCGTCCGGGGCCGCGGTGGCCGCCGCTGAGCCGCGTCAGTCCAGGTCGTCGGCGTCGTCGCGGGCCAGGAAGCTGGCGACCCGCTCCACGGCGTCCTCGAACTGGGGGTTGAGGTCGACGAACGCGCGCAGCCGCTCGGCCAGCCACTCCACGCTCAGCTGTTCCTCGCCGCGCCGCTCGACGAGCTCCTCGATGCCCCGGTCGGTGAAGTACACCGGCCCAGGCTAGCGACCCGGGGTCGTGCGTGGGTTTCATGCCCATGGCCATGAAAC
>JASLAP010000585.1 GCA_030147065.1 Pseudonocardia sp.
CTCCCGTTCCGATGGCTCGGATCCCGACGGCTCCGGTTCCGACGGCTCGGACCCGGAGAGCCGCGACCCCGCTCGATCCGCGAGCGGCACGGACCGATCCGCCGACGAGGCCGGCGCCCCCGACCTGGCCATCGGATCTGCCCGGGAGGGAGATCCGGATACGCGGTTCGACCCGGTCCAGGACGGCCAGGTGTGGCTGATCTCCGACACCGGTCTCGCCTACCCGGTCGCCGACGACGCCACCCCCCGCGCCCTGGGCATCGCGACCGTGGAACCCGCCCCCGCAGCCCTGCTCGGCTTCCTACCCTCCGGCCCGCTCCAAGACGTCTCCGCAACAGCCGCCGGCCTGGCCGCCCACCGCTGAGGTCAATGCCGCTGCCGATCTTGGCTGCACCCGCGGACCGTGTGGGGTCGGCCGGTCGGCTGCGCGGACACCCGATGGGCCGCGCGGCCACGACAGGGCTGCGACAGGGGACCTGGTGTTCGTCGGTCCCGGTTGCGTCTTCGTGATCGAGGGGCGTGGCGCAGACCGTGTGGTGTCGTCGCAACCGGTCGGCGGGCTGCGAGGGCACTCGACGGGCTGCGCGACGCGTGAGGGGCTGCGCGAGGGGTGAGGGCGGTGGCCGGGTGACGGGCGGGGAGCGGCGCGGGGTTGACCTCGAGTCGGCTTCAGCTCCTAGCGTCGTCGCGAGAACGTCGGAGAGGAGACGACCCATGGTGACCTGGGCCTACATCTACGAGCACCCGGGAGCGGACCCGGTGGCCGATCGGCACGAGCTGGATCGGGACGGGCAGCGCACGCTGCTCGTCCCGGTGCCCGACGCGACGGTCGCCCCGGAGGTGGCACGGCAGTTGGTGGACGACGGCGTGCAGCTCGTCGAGCTGTGCGGGGGCTTCACCGCGGTGGCTGGAGCGCGGGTGGTGGAGGCGGTCGGCGGGCGGGTGCCGGTCGGGCAGGTGATGTTCGCGGTGGACTCGGTGCCCGGCGCGGCCGCCTACGGCGCTGCCTTCACGGAGGCGACGGCCTGAGCCCGGTCGGCACCGCGCACATCCGAGGGCCACCGCGCACACGTCACGACATGCGCGCGGCAGCCATCAGGTGTGCGCGGCGAGGAACGGGGCAGTGCACGGAAGGGACGTGGCGTCGGAAGGAGCGCGGTGCCGGGGGCGCGGCGTCGGGAGGGGTGCGGTGCCGAGGCCCCGGCGAGGGGGCGGGTAGCGGTCAGAAGCGACCGGCCAGGGCGAACAGGCCCATCGCCCAGAGGGCCAGGGGGGTGGCGGCGAGGGTGAGTCCCCACTCGAGGAAGTCGACGGCCCGGCGGGAGACCGGGGTGCCGGCGGGGCGGGTGCGGTGCAGGGCGGCGGCCCCGGCGCCGCCGGCCACCAGCATGACCGCCGCGGCGAGCACCCCGGCCAGGGCCGGGTCGCGCACGACCAGCAGCCAGGCCAGCCCGGTCGCGGTGGTCGCGGCGCCGGCGAGGAGGGTGCAGGCCGGGGCCGGGTCGGCGAACCCGCGGGAGCGCAGCCCGAGCACGACGGCGGTGACGGCGGCCAGCGCGGGCCCGGCCCAGCCCCCGGCCGCAGCGGCGACGACCGTCCCACCCGCGGCCACCGCGGTGAACCCGCCGACCAGCCCGGCCAGGTAGCCGCGGGCCAGGGCGGCCCGCTCGGCCAGCTCGGCGGGCGGCAACGCGTCCGGCCCGGAGTCGGCGTCGGTCAGTTCGCCGCCGTCGGCCGGCACCACCGGCCGGGGCAGTCCGGCGAGCGCCAGCGCCGCCCTCGGCAGCACCGGCCCGGCGAGCAGCGCCAGCACCCCGACCGCGGCCGCCGCCGCAGCGCCCGGGACGTCGAGCCGACCCGAGGCCAGGCCGGCGGCCACCCCGAGCACGGCGCCGATGATCACGGCCACCAGGGCCGGGGCGACCACCCGGAGCACGAGTTGTCCGGCCGTGGCGGCCGCGCCGGCCAGCAGGGCGGCCAGGGCCAGCCGGTCCGGGACGGTCGCCGCCGGGAGCAGCGCCCAGCCCGCCGCCGCGGCCGGCGGGACCGCGGCGAGGGCCATCACCCGGGCGGCGAACCGGTCGCCGGGCCGGGACGCTCCCGTCACCGCGGCCACCCCGGCGGCGGCCCCGATCGCGGCGGCCAGCAGGCCGCCGACGGCCGTGAGCAGCACCGCCGCGACGGTGGCCAGCACCAGCACCAGCGCCGCCGTGCACCGCCGCCGCGCCGATCCGGCCGGGCTCACCGACGCGGCCAGCGCGTCGACCGGGTCGTCGAACACCGGAGGGGCGGGCGTCGGGCCGTCCGGGGCGATCCGCAGCAGCTCGCCGTCCAGCACGCCCAGTTGCGCCAGGGTCGCCCCCGGCGGCAGCGCTCCACCCGCCGCCCCGCGCAGCCGCCAGGGGCGCAGCGGCTGGCCCGGCCGCGGCTCGCCGACCAGCTCCAGCACCATCGGGACCAGGTCGGCCACCGCCACGTCGACCGGCAGCGCCACGTCGACGGCGGCGCGCGGGGCCAGCACGGTGAGCCGGCAGTAGGCCTGAGCGGTGGTCACCGGAGGACCTCCTGGGAGCACGGGACGAGTTGTCCGGAACGGCCCCGCCGGTGCGGAGCGGGTGCCTAGCATCGCAGCGCCCGGCCGGCCGGCGGGGCGATTCCGGACAAGTCGTGGCCGCGCCGAGGAGGACTCATGGGGACCGTGGCGGTGGCGCGGACCGATCGGGTGCCGGCACCCGTGCCGGGTGGCGAGCTGGTGCTCGAACCGCCCCCGGAGCCGGAGCGGGTGGTGCCGACCGGGCTGCTCGCCCGGCTGCTCCCGCTGGTGATGGTGCTGGCCTCGATCGGGTTCATCGTCGTGCTCGGGCCGGACAACCCGACGTCCTACCTGTTCGGGCTGATGTTCGTGATGTCCGCGGTCGGCATGATGGTGGCCGGCGGGGGCGGTCGGGGCGGCGGCGCCCGGGCGGCCGCGCTCGACGAGGACCGCCGCGACTACCTGCGCTACCTGTCGTCGTTGCGGCGCACGGTGCGGCGGATCGCCGCCGACCAGCGGGCCGCCCTGGAGGGCGTGCACCCCGAGCCGGCCGCATGGCCCGCCGTGCTCGCCGCCGGACGGCTGTGGGAGCGCGTCCCCGGTGACCCGGACTTCGGCCAGCTGCGCATCGGGTGCGGCACCCAGCGGCTGGCCACCCGGCTGGTCGCCCCGCAGACCGGCCCGGTGGACGGCATCGAGCCGGTCACCGCGCTGGCCCTGCGCCGGTTCCTGCTCGAGCACGCCGCGGTCGCGGACCTGCCCGTCGCACTGTCCCTGACGGCCAGCAGCACGGTGTGGTTGGAACCCGCCGTCCCCGACGCCGGCCTGGCCGCGCCGCGGGCGCTGGCCCGCGCCGTCATCGCCCAGTACGTGCTGTGGCACAGCCCGTCCGACGCGCAGCTGGCCGTGGTCGCGCCGCCCGGGCTGGCCGCCGAGTGGGAGTGGGTCAAGTGGCTGCCGCACCTGGCCCACCCGCGCCGCCGCGACGCCGTCGGACCGACCCGGATGATCACCCCGGACGCCGACGACCTGCGGCTGTGGTGGCAGGCCGAGCTGGCCGGACGGCCAGCCGGGCCGGGGGCCGGCGAGCCGCACCTGCTGGTCGTGGTGGACGCGGCCGAGGCCCCGGGACCGTGGGCCGGGGTCGCCGGGGTCACCGTGCTGCGGGTCGGTGCCCCTCCCGGGCGCACGCCCGGCCCGACGGTGGTGCGGCTGCGGGTCGGCGACGAGGTGCTGCGCCGCGGCGCCGAGGACGTCCTGGTCGGCGTCCCGGACCGGCTGGACCGCGCCGAGGCCCGGGCGCTGGCCCGTCGGTTGGCCCGGTTCCGGCCGGCCGGCTCCGAGTCGGCGGGCGACGGCCGGGGCGGCGGCCGGCAGGGCCTGCCCGAGCTGCTCGGCCTCGCTCCCGGGCCGGGCGGGATCGCCGCGTTGCGCGCCCGGCGCAGCCGGATCGCCGCGGACCGGCTGCGGGTGCCGATCGGGGTCGACGAGCGCGGGCTGCCGGTCAGCCTGGACCTCAAGGAGTCGGCGCTGGGCGGCAGCGGTCCGCACGGCCTGTGCGTCGGGGCGACCGGGTCGGGCAAGAGCGAGTTGCTGCGCACGCTGGTGCTCGGGCTGGCCGCGGCGCACTCCTCGGCCGAGCTCAACCTGGTCCTGGTCGACTTCAAGGGCGGCGCCACGTTCCTCGGGCTGTCCGGGCTGCCGCACGTCTCGGCGGTGATCACGAACCTGTCCGACGAGCTGACCCTGGTCGACCGGATGGCCGACGCGCTGGCCGGGGAGATCAACCGGCGACAGGAGGTGCTGCGCGCGGCCGGCAACTTCACCGGCGTCGCCGAGCTGGACGCCGCCCGTCGGTCGGGTGCCGCGGTGCCGCAGCTGCCGTCGCTGGTGGTGGTGGTCGACGAGTTCTCCGAGCTGCTGGCCCAGCGCCCGGAGCTGGTCGACCTGTTCGTCACCGTCGGCCGGCTGGGCCGCTCGCTCGGGCTGCACCTGCTGCTCGCCTCGCAGCGGCTGGACGAGGGCCGGTTGCGCGGGCTGGAGTCGCACCTGTCCTACCGGATCGCGCTGCGCACGTTCTCCGCCGGGGAGTCGCGGGCCGTGCTGGGCGTGCCCGACGCCCACCAGCTGCCACCGACGCCCGGCTCGGCGTTCCTGGCCGTCGGCAACGGCGAGCTGATCCGGTTCCGGGCGGCCTGCGTGTCCGGGCCGGCCGCGGTCGCCGCCGCGCCCGCGCCGCCGCCGTCGACCGTGCGCGCGTTCCCCTTCCCGGTCGGTCCGGTGCCGGTTCCGCCGCCGCTGCCGGGTGGGCCGCCGGACCCCGTCCCGGAGCCGTCCGCGGAGGCGCCGAGCGTGCTCGACACCGTGCTGGCCGCGATGGCCGGCGACGGGCCGCCCGCGCACCGGGTGTGGCTGCCGCCGCTGGACGCCCCGCCCGCCCTGGACGAGGTCCTCGGCCCGGTGGTCGAGGTGCCCGGGACCGGGCTGCGCGCCCCCGGCGGCGCCGACCTGCGGCTGGCCGTGGGCCTGATCGACCG
>JASLAP010000071.1 GCA_030147065.1 Pseudonocardia sp.
CACTCAGCGCTCATCGCGCCATCCGATGAGAACGGGACGACGTCGATGACCGACCCGGCCGCACTCGCCCCGGCGCAGCCGGCCGTCAGCACCGCTCCCCGGATCGTCCTGCTCGACCGGCCCGACGGCGCGCACCGGCCGTGGGAGGCGTTCGTCCGGCACCTGGACCGGCCCGCCGCCCCGACTTCCGCGCTGCTGCGGTCCTGGATCGGCGGTCGCAGCGTCGAGGTGACCGATCCGCAGACCCGCCGGGGCGCCGGCCGCCAGTACCGCGTCGTCACGCTCACCACCCCCGATGCCGGCGACGCACTGCCCCTCTGCCACATCTCCGCGGTGGTCGACCTCGCGCTGCTGTCGCCGGCGTCGCGCGACGCGCTGCTGCGCTCCGGTCGCCCGCTGACCACGACGCTGCTGCGGGCCGGCGCGATCCGCGAGCGCACCACGGCGACCGTGCTCGACCCGGAACCGGACGCCCTTGGCGACGCCGGGCTGCGGGTCCGCGGCACCTTCCGGCTGCCGGTCACCGGCGGACGGGTCGTGGCCACCGTCGAGGAGTGGTTCACCGGCTACGTCCTGGAGCTGGCGGGCGCCGGTCACGCCGTCGCCGTGCCGCCGGTGGGCCCCGGGGAGCACCTCGACGAGCCGGTGATCGCGCTGGTCCCGCAGCCGCGGGCACCCGTCGCACCCCGGTGGCGGCGCCGCCCGGCCCGCGACGACGGCGGGCGCCGACCGGTGCACCTGGTCCGCACCCCCGACCCCGGCCCCGACCCCGGAACGACCAGCGAGAACCCCGATCGGCGAGGAGCACGACAGTGGTGAGCACCCTGACCGCCCCGGCCGGGACGCCCCGGCGCGACGAGCGAGCACCGCGGCCCGGACGGAGCCGGTCGTGATCACCCTGCCGGCCCTGGACCTCCCGCAGCCGAACCCGTGCGTGCTGCGCCACCTCGCGCGCACCCCCCGCCGTGACCCGGACGCCGCCCGCGGCCGCCCGCTCTACCTGCAGCGGCTCGGCATGGTGGTGCTGCCGCACGCCCGCGACGGCGCCGGGTGGGTGTGCACCGCCGCCGGCGGGCAGCTCGACGCCCGCACCCCGGTGGGCGCGTTCCGCGTCGGCGACGTGGAGATCGCCGCGGCGCTCGAGGTCCGCGACGTGTGCCACCCGCTCGGCGACCTGTCCCCGCAGGAGTTCTGCGCCGCCTGGATGGTGCGGGTGTGGGACCGGTGGCCGGGCGGGCGCCGGGTGCAGGCCGCGCAGGCGCTGCTGGAGTTCGTCGAGCTGGACTCGCTGACCGTGGCCACCTCGCCGGCCTGGCAGCCCGGGCTGGTCCGCCGGGCGGGGTTGCGCCACCCGCGCAGCGTGGCCAGGCACTGCACCGAGCTGACCACCGCCGGACTGCTCACCCCGCGGTTCCGCGACCCTGGCGTCGAACCGGTCGACGCGCAACGCCGCTACCAACTGCAGCTGCCGCCGGCCGCGACCGGGGTGGCCGGGTGAGCCGCGACCGCAGCGAGGAGCTGCGCCCGATGCTCAAGGCCATCGCGGCCCGGATGCTGCCCGTGGTGACCCCGATCGGCTTCCCGGCCGCCACCGACCTCGACTTCTCGGCGATCGCCCCGCTGGCCCCCGGGACGCTGAACAACATCGGCGACCCGACCGTGCCCGGCCTGGAGCACCGCAACGTCAAGGACCTGGAGCGCGAGGTGGTCGCCATCCTCGCCGACCTGTTCCGGGCCCGCCGCGACGACCGCTGGGGCTGCGTGACCAGCGGTGGCACCGAGGGCAACCTCTACGGGCTGTTCCTGGCCCGCACCCAGCTCCCCGACGCGGTCGTCTACTTCGCCGAGACCGCGCACTACAGCGTGGCCAAGGCCGCGCACCTGCTGAACCTGCCCGCGTACGCGGTACCGGCCACCGACAACGGCGAGCTCGACTACCGCGAGCTCACCCGGGCCGTGCGCGCCAACCCGAACCGGCCGGCCATCGTGGTGGCGACGGTGGGCACCACGATGACCGAGGCCGTGGACAACGTGGCCGCCATCCGGCTGGTGCTCGACAGGGTCGGGGTGCCCGGCTCGTACGTGCACGTCGACGCGGCCCTGACCGGGATCCCGCTGGCGCTGTCCGGCGGGCACGTCAGCTGCGACCTGGGCGGGCACGTGGACAGCCTGACCATCAGCGGGCACAAGTTCCTGGCCACCCCGGAACCGTGCGGGGTGCTGCTCACCCGGCGCCGCCACCGCGACCGGGTCGCCCAGGCGGTCAGCTACATCGGTGGGGTCGACGCCACCATCGCCGGCTCCCGCTCCGGGCACACGGTGCTGCAGTTGTGGTGGGCGCTGCGCAACTACGACATGACCGCGCACCGCAAGCGCGCCGAGGACGCCCGGGACGTCGCCCAGCACACCGTGCGCCGGTTGACCGCGGAGGGCTGGACGGCCTGGCGGCTCCCGCACGCGTTCACCGTGGTGATCAAGTCCCCGAGCCCGGAGCTGATCCAGCGCTGGTCGCTGGCCACCTCCGACGGCTGGAGCCACATCGTCTGCGTTCCCGGGGTGACCGAGGAGGTCATCGACCGGTTCGTCGACGACCTCACCGGCCGCTCCCCGCTCCTGGACACCGCACCGCCGGCGCCCCGGCGGCGCTGGTGGCAGCGGCTCGCCCCGGACCCGGGCCAGGCCGCCCCGACCGCTGCCCGCCAAGCCGGCTGAGAGGACGACGACATGCTCAGCGAGCAGTTCATCTGGCTCGGCGCCGCGGTCATGCTGCTCGCCGCGCTCGGCTACGTCGCCGCCACCGTGCGCGGCCAGGCCCGGCCCAACCGGGTGTCCTGGGGGTTGTGGTCGGTGACCTCGTGGCTGGCCTTCGCCGGCCAGCTCGACGAGGGCGTGGGCATGCCCGCGCTGCTCACCTTCACCGTCGCGCTGGTCCCGAGCCTGATCTTCCTGGCCTCCTTCGTCGGCGGCGCGTACTGGCAGTTCAGCCGGCTCGACATCGTCTGCGCGGTGCTGGCGGTGGTCACGCTGGTGGCCTGGCAGATCACCGCCTCCGGGATCGTGGCGATCGTGCTGAGCATCGCGGTGGACGCGATCGCCGGCATCCCGACGATCGTCAAGGCCTGCCGGGACCCGGAGTCCGAGTCGCACGTGGCCTACACCGCGGGCATGTTCAGCGCGGCCTGCACGCTGCTGACGCTGACCGAGTTCACCATCGCCACCAGCGCGTTCGCCTTCTACTTCCTCATCCTGTGCGCCACCATCAGCTTCCTGCTGCTGGTCACGCCGCGGCTGCGGCGGCGCGCGCTGCGCAACTCGCTGCACTTCCCGATGGTCGACCAGCCGCACCGCCGGCTGCCCCCGGTGCAGCTGCGCGACCCGTTCGCCCCGGTCGCACCGCTGCCCCTGCCGTCGCTGCCGCCGGACCGGCCGGTGCCGGTCGGCCGGGCCGTGCACCTGGCCCGGACCGGGCGCACCGCGCTGTTCGACGGGGCCCGGCCGGACCGGGTGCTGCCGCAGGTGGACGTGGAGGTGCGGGTGCGGGTCGGGCCCACCGCCGAGGTGGGGCTGCCCCGGGTGGTGGCCGGCGAGACCGTGCCGCACGGCGGCGGGTCGGACCCCGGCGGGCCGCGGATCACGGTGCCGTTGCCGCGCGCACCGATGACCGCGGTGTCGGCGGCCGTGGGCGCTCCGCGGTCGATCAGCGGATCGGCCGACGGCGGGTCGCTGCCCGACGGCCCACCGTCCGGGCCGGCGGCGACGGCCGCGGCCGGCGGGGGATCCGGGGCGTCGCCCGCGTCCTCCGGGGCGGACGGCCCGTCCGCCACCGGCGGGTCCGCGGAGATCCCGCCGCGGACCACGCCCGCACCGCGCCCGGCGCCGGTGCGCCGGCCGGTGCACACCGGGTCGCTGCACCCGTCCCGGGGCCGCACCGGTGGTACCGCCCATCCCGGCGCCGCAGCGAGCTCCGGCGGCACCCCCCCGTACCGGGCGGAGTCGGCGGCGGACGTCCGGGCCGACGTCGGGACCGCGACCGACCAGCACCCGTCCGGCGCGGTGCCACCGCAGCGGACGCCGTCGTGGTCGGAGCGCGCCCGGGGCCCGGAGGCCACGGGCCCGTCGATGGAGGACCGGCCCCGCTACGACGGTCCCCGGTTCCCGGACCACGGATACGACACCGGCTACAACAACGGGTACGACCACGGCCACCCGGGCGCCGGCTACGGGTCCGACCACCCGGGCCACGACCAGGGCGGCCGGCGCTACGCGCCACCCGGACCGCCGCCGCTGTTCGGCCCACCCACCCCGATCGCCCCGCCGCTGCCCGTTCCCGAGGCCCGCGCCCGGCGGCGTCGGCTGCCGCTCGTGCTCGGGG
>JASLAP010000177.1 GCA_030147065.1 Pseudonocardia sp.
TCGGGCGGTCCTGGGACGTGCGGGTCACGTGGCCTCCAGGGCCGGTTGGGCAGGCCAGACTAGCGCCGGCCGGACCCCGGGTGGCCGGCACCGGACCGCCGGCCCCGCCGGGTTCACCCGGCGGGTGGCGCCGGGAGGTCCGGTGCCGGCCACCCGGGGTCCGGCCGGCGCTAGTCTGGCCTGCCCGACCGGCCCTGGAGGCCACGTGACCCGCACGTCCCAGGACCGCCCGATGATCGACGCGGCGGTGCTGCGCCGCTCGGCCGCACGGGTCCTGCAGCGCAACGACCTCGGCGCCGCGACGATGGCGGCCCCCGGCCTCTACCCCCACCAGTGGAGCTGGGACTCGGCGTTCATCGCCATCGGCCTGGCCCGCCTGGACGTCGCCCGCGCCGCCACCGAACTGCGCACCCTGCTCGCGGCCCAGTGGCGCACCGGGATGATCCCGCACATCGTGTTCTCCCCCGGTTCCCCGGACTACTTCCCCGGCCCGGACCGGTGGGGCACCGACGCCGCCGCGGCCCGCCCGGCCGGGGTGCGCACCAGCGGGATCTGCCAGCCACCGGTGCACGCCATCGCCGTGCGGCACGTGCTGGACCGCGGCCGCGAGCACGGCGGGGCCCACCAGGACGCGGCCGAGGCGTTCGCGGCCGAGGCCTTCGACGCCCTGCTGGCCTGGCACCGGTGGCTGGCCACGGCCCGCGACCCGGACCGGGTGGGGCTGGTGGAGATCCACCACAGCTGGGAGTCGGGGTTCGACAACTCCCCGCGCTGGGACCCGCCCTACGCCCGGATGACGCCCGGCCCGGTGTCCACGTTCGCCCGGCGCGACACCCGCCACGTCGAGGACGCCGCGCAGCGCCCCACCGACGAGGAGTACCACCGGTACCTGTGGCTGGTCGACCAGATGCGGGCCGCGGAGTTCGACGACGACCGGGTGCGCGACACCGTCGACTTCCGGGTCCGCGACGTGTTCTTCTCGGCGATCCTGGCCGCCGCGGCCGAGGTGCTCGCCGGCATCGGCGACGAGGTGGGCCGCGAGGCCGACGCCGAGCAGCAGCGCGAGCTCGCCGAGCGGTTCCGCGCCGGGGTGGCGGCCACCGTCGACCCGTCGACGGGGCTGGCCCGCGACCGCGACGTGCTGGCCGGGGAGTGGATCTCGCCGCTGACCGTGGCCGGGTTCGCCCCGCTGGTGGCCGGCGGCGACCCGGCGCTGCTGACCCGCCAGCGCAGCCTGCTGCTGGGCGAGCAGTGGATGGGGCACCCGGCGCTGCGGTACCCGCTGCCCCCGTCGACGTCGCCGGTGAGTCCGGACTTCCGGCGGCGCACCTACTGGCGGGGCCCGGTGTGGCCGTTCCTGAACCTGCTGCTGGGCTGGGCCTCGGCCCGCGACAGCGCCTGGGACCTGCGCTGGGTGCTCCGCGACGCGTCGCTCGAGCAGCTGGGTGACCTGAGCTTCGCCGAGTACTACGAGCCGATCACCGGCGAGGCGCTGGGCAGCCGCGACCAGTCGTGGACCGCCGCGGCGGCGCTGGAGTGGCTCGCCTGAGCCGGGTGCTGCGGCCCCGGACGCCGGCCGGCCGGATCGGTCGGTCCCGGCCCCCTCCGACCCGGGACCGGCCGACCCGGCCGGACGTGCCGGCCGGCCTAGCGGTGCGAGCGGTCGTGGCTGCGCCGGGCCGCGTCGGCGATGCCGTGCAGCGAGCACGGCCACCGCACGCTGGGCAGACCGGTCCCGCCCTTGGTGCAGGTGCGGCAGCGACCGGCCCGGTCGGGGACGTGCTGGTCCAGCAACCGCCGCCAGACGTCCACCATCGGTGCCAGCTCGGAGGCCAGCCCGCCCTCGTTCATGCCCTCACTCCGATCCGTCGACCGCCGACCGCCCGGAGTCGACCCGTCGCCCTATCGTGTCGAGTCGGCCTTGCATCCGCAAGTTCCGATGCATGAGCATCTGCACGTGCATCTTCACAGTCATGACGTCCGCTGGCGCAAGAGCTCGGCGAGCAACCCGACCGGGAACTGCGTCGAACTGGCCGATCTCGCCGCGGCGGGGGTCGGGGTCCGCAACTCCCGCAACCCGACCGGACCGGTACTGGTCTACACCCGCGCGCAGATCGCCGCCTTCCTCGCCGCCATCCGCGCCGGCGAGTTCGACGACCTGGGCGGCCTGGGCGAAGCCCGGGCGTAGAGCCCACCTGCCCGGACGCCCCGCCGCCGGCCGGTGCGCCCGACTCGTCATGATGTGGGCCACACTTGCGGCGCGGAGTACCGTGCACCCGAACAGGAAGGTTCACGCACCCCCGCACACTCGACTACTCAGCGGGGTCGGCAGGATCACCGAACAGCGGTTGACCACCGACTTGCCTCCGCCGTACCGACCCGGCAGAGTGCCGGTGGCACTCCGCAGCGCGAGCACGCCGGGCAGTACCGATCCATCTGGGGAGAGCGGTCAGTTGATGAACGTGGCGAGGAACCACGAGCCGTTCGCGGGTGGTCCCGGGGCGGGAGGTGCCGAACACCCCGGTACTTCCGGCCCCACGGTCCTGCGGATCGGTCTCGGCAGCGAGCTGCGCAAGCGCCGCGAGGCCGCCGGGATCACCCGGGAGGTCGCCGGCGACGCGATCCGCGCCTCCACCGCCAAGATCAGCCGGCTGGAGCTGGGCCGGGTCGGCTTCAAGGAACGCGACGTCGCCGATCTGCTCACCCTGTACGGCGTGCTGGACGAGGCCGAGCGCTCGGAGTTCCTCAAGCTGGCCCGCCAGGCCAACGAGCCGGGCTGGTGGCACCGCTACGCCGATCTGCTGCCCAGCTGGTTCGAGACCTACCTCGGGCTGGAACAGGCCGCCGCGGTCATCCGGACCTACGAGCTGCAGTTCGTGCCCGGTCTGCTGCAGACCCGCGAGTACGCCCGCGCGGTCACCCAGCTGGCCTGCACCCGGACCGACGAGATCGACCGCCGGGTCGAGCTGCGGATGCGCCGCCAGGCCCTGCTCGACGCGCCCGAGGGCCCCACGCTGTGGGCGGTCATCGACGAGGCCGCGCTGCGCCGCTCGATCGGCGGCTCCGAGCTGGCCCGCGCCCAGCTCGACCACCTGCTCGAGGTCAACGACAAGCCCAACGTCTCGCTGCAGATCGCCCCGCTGAGCTACGGCGGGCACCCGGCCGCGGGCGGTCCGTTCACGCTGCTCCGGTTCGCCCAGCCCGACCTGCCCGACATCGTCTACCTGGAGCAGCTGACCAGCGCGCTCTACCTGGACAAGCGCTCCGACGTGGAGCACTACGCCCTGGTGATGGACCGGCTGGTGGCCCAGGTGGAGCCGCCGAACCGGACGGCCGCACTGCTGCGCAAGATCCGCGACGAGGTCTGAGCCGACTGACGCCGCCGTCCCGGCGCGCCGGCCGCGCGCCCGTCTCACCGCTGCCCCAGCGCCACGGCCTGGACGCGGTGCGCCTGCGCACGCCACCGCAGGCCTCCTGGGCGACGATGCGCGACCACCTGGTCGACCGGCTGCCCCGGGTCGGCCCGGCGCGCATCGACGCGATGCTGCGCGAGCGGCTCATCGTCGGCGCCACCGGCCCGCTGGTCCCGGACGCGCCGTACGAGCCCGGCGCCTACCTGTGGTTCCACCGGGACCTGCCGGTCGAGGTGCCGGTGCCGTTCGAGATCGGGATCGTGCACCACGACGAGCACCTGGTCGTGGTGGACAAGCCGCACTTCCTGGCCACCATCCCGCGCGGCGCGCACATCATGCAGACGGCCCTGGTCAAGCTGCGCCGCTCGCTGGACCTGCCCGAGCTCAGCGCGGCGCACCGGCTGGACCGGGTGACCGCGGGGCTGCTGATGTTCGTGGTGCAGCGCCACCACCGCGGCGCGTACCAGACGCTGTTCCGCGACCGCGCGGTGCGCAAGACCTACCGGGCGGTCGCGCGGTACGACCCGGGCCTGGAGCTGCCGCGCGTCGTCCGCTCACGCATCGTGAAGGAACGCGGCATCGTGCGGGCGACCGAGGTGCCCGGCGAACCGAACGCGGAGACCCTCGTCGAGCTGCTCGGGCACCGCGGCGGGCTCGCCCACTACCGGCTCTCCCCGCGCACCGGGCGCACCCACCAGCTTCGCCTGCACATGGCCGGGCTGGGCGTGCCGATCCTCGGTGACGACTTCTACCCGGTGCTGACCGACCGGCCGCTCGACGACTTCCGCGATCCGCTGCAACTGCTGGCCAGCACCCTGGAGTTCACCGATCCGGTGACCGGGCGACCGCGCCGGTTCGACAGCCGGCTGCAGCTGCGGCAGTGGCCCGGGGGCCCGTCCGCCGGGTGATCCACCGCAAGTCGCGAGCGAACGCCGCGACCTTGCTGCCATCCTGTGCCCATGGGCAGACCTGCGGGGCGGACGGCGCCGACCCTGGAGTCGGTGGCGGCGCGGGCCGGGGTGTCGCGGGCGACGGCGGGCCGGGTGCTCTCCGGCGCGACCACGGTGGGTGAGAACGCCCGGGAGGCGGTGCTGCGCGCCGCGGCCGAGCTGTCCTACGTCACCAACCGGGCGGCGCGGTCGCTGATGACCCGGCGCAGCGACTCGGTGGCCTTCGTGGTGGCCGAGCCGGAGGACCGGTTCTTCGACGACCCGTACTTCTCGCTGGTGCTGCGCGGGGCGCACACCGCGGTCGCCGAGCACGACGTCCAGCTGGTGTTCAGCGTGCTGGCCACCGACAGCGACCGGGAGCGGTTCGAGCGGTTCGCCCGCGGCGGCCACCTGGACGGGGTGATCGTGGTGTCGCTGCACGGCGACGACCCGCTGCCCCGCCGGCTGCTGGAGGCCGGCATCCCGGTGATCCTGTCCGGCCGGCCCTACACCCCGGTGCCGGGGCTGTCCTACGTGGACGCCGACAACGTCGGCGGGGCCCGGTCGGCGGTGGCGCTGCTGGCCGAGCGGGGCCGCCACCGGCTGGCCACCATCACCGGCCCGATGGACATGACCGCGGCCATCGACCGCCGCGACGGGTTCGACGCCGAGCTGGCCGCCCGCGGGATGACCGGCCACGGCGCCGTCGACGGCGACTTCAGCGTGGTCGGCGGCCGCGCGGCGATGCACCGGCTGCTGGCCGCCTGCCCGGACATCGACGGGATCTTCGTGGCCAACGACCTGATGGCCCTGGGCGCCCTGCAGGCCGCCGCCGAGGCCGGCCGCACGGTCCCGGACGACATCGCGGTCGTCGGGTTCGACGACTCGCCGCTGGCGGCCGCGGCGCACCCGGCCATCACCACCGTCCGCCAGCCGATCGTGGCCATGGGCACCGAGCTGGCCGCCCGCCTGCTGGACGGCATCGAGCGCGGCGAGCCGCACGAGCCGGTCGTGATGGACACCGAGCTCGTCCTGCGCGACAGCGTCTGAGCCGGACGGCCCCAGCACGCTGGGCCGATCGCCGAGTCTGACAACCGGCCTCAACGCCGCCTGAAACCGCAGGACCACGCCGGGTGCGGACACGGTTCGGTCTCGCTGAGAGCGCTCTCTTGACAGGTCCCCCTGTGACGCGCGACTCTCCCCGCGGTCGAGAGAGCGCTCTCTCACGAACTTGGAGGATCAATGCAGACCCCACGGAGAACCCCGGTCGCCCTCGCGGCGGTCGCGGTGAGCGGCGCACTGCTGCTGTCCGCTTGCGGCGGCGGAGCGGCCGAGCCGGCCGAGGCCGGCGGCCCGGTGGAACTCAAGGTCAGCCTGTTCGGGACGTTCGGCTACGACGAGGTCGGGCTGTTCGACGAGTACGAGGCGGCCAACCCCGGGGTGACGATCACCTACGAGTCCACCCAGGGCGAGGACAAGTACTGGCCGGCGCTGCAGACCCGGCTCACCGCCGGCAGCGGCGTGGCCGACATCCAGGGCATCGAGGTCGCCCGGATCGCCGACGTGGTGCAGAACCAGGAAGGCCTCTGGACCGACCTGCTCAGCACCCCGGCCGCCGCCAACAACGAGAACTACCTGGACTGGAAGCAGGCCGCGGCCACCACCGAGAGCGGCGCCGTGCTCGGCATGGGCACCGACATCGGACCGATGGGCATCTGCTACCGCTCCGACCTGCTCGGCGCGGCGGGCCTGCCCACCGAGCCCGACGCGCTGGCCGCCCGGATGACCTCCTGGGACGACTACGTGGCCCTGGGCACCGAGTTCCAGGCCGCGGCGCCGGCCGGCACCGCGTGGATGGACTCCGCCGGCGGGTTCTACAACGCCATGGTCTCCACCGAGGAGAAGATCTACTACGACGAGGCCGGTGAGCTGATCTACGACAGCAACCCCGCCGTCAAGCAGGCCTTCGACACCGCCGCCGCGGCCGCCCAGAGCGGGCTGACCGCCAAGCTGGAGCAGTTCGTCGACCCGGGCTGGGACGCCGGGTTCTCCTCGGGCAGCTTCGCCACCATCGCCTGCCCGTCCTGGATGATTGGCTACATCAAGGGCAAGGCCGGCGACGCCGGCTCGGGCAAGTGGAACGTCACCAGCCTGCCCGGCGGCCAGGGCGGCAACTGGGGCGGCGCCTACCTGGGCATCCCCGAGGTCAGCGAGAACAAGGAGGAGGCCGGCAAGCTGATCGCCTGGCTGACCGCCCCCGAGCAGCAGGCCAAGGTCTTCCAGGAGGTCGGCAACTTCCCGTC
>JASLAP010000190.1 GCA_030147065.1 Pseudonocardia sp.
TCGGCGAGCTGCTCGGCCACCACGTCGAGGTGCCGGCCGCGGGGCAGCCGCACGCTCTGCTGCAGCAGCGCGGTGCCGACCGCGGAGGCCTGCCCGCCGAGCACCCGGTCCAGCAGGCCGACCCGGCCGTCGGCCGGGGAGGCCTCGTCGGAGAGCAGGCCCTCCAGCTCGGGCTCGCGGGCGAGCAGCCGGCCGAACCGGAACAGCTCGTCCTCGACGTCGTCGAGGGTGCCGTCCTTCTCGGCCGGACCGAGCGTCGCCCGGCGGGCCAGCGTCTCGGCGGCGTCGATCAGGTCCAGCGAGCGCGACCAGCGGGCCCGCACCAGGGCGCGGACCAGCTCCAGGGTGGGCTCGGCCAGCTTGCCGCCGAGCACCTGCTCGACGAGCCGGGCGCGGGCCTGCTCCGGGGTGGACGGATCGCCCAGCACGCGGCGCAGCGGGCGCTCGGCGACCAGCAGCCGGACGAACGCGAACAGCTCGTCGCCGAGCCTGGCGAGGTCCGCGGGACGCGCGGTGTCCACGTAGGCGTCCAGCCGGACGCTGACGTCGACCAGCGCCTCCCGGCTGGCCGCCTGCAGGACGACGGCCATCAGCCCGCCCCGCCGGCGGGGGCCGTGGCGCCGGTGCGGGTGCCGTCGCCGGACGCGGTCATGCCGTCCAGCTCGGCCAGGAAGGCGTCCACGGTGGCCGACCGGCGCTGCTCGTCGGCCAGCGAGTCGCCGATCAGGCGCTCGGCCAGCTGCACCGAGAGCCCGCCGATCTCGCCGCGGAGCTGGCGGACGACCTGGTCGCGCTGCGCGACGATCTGCTCCTCGCCGCGGGCCCGGATGCGCGCGGCCTCCTCCTCGGCCTGGGCCCGCAACTCGGCCTTGATCTGCTGCCCCTCGGCCCGGGCGTCGTCGCGGATGCGCGCGGCCTCCGCGCGCAGCCCCGCAAGCTGCTCCTCGTACTGCAGCTTGAGGCGGTCGGCCTGCTCCTGGGTCTCCGCGGCCCGCTTCAGACCGCCCTCGATGGCATCGGTGCGCTCCGCGTACAGGGCCTCGAACCGGGGTACCGCGTACTTGTTCAACACCCAGAGCAGGATGCCGAAGGCGATGATGCCGACGATCAACTCGCCCCAGTACGGGAGGACCGGGAGCGGTTCCTCGGCGGCGAGGATCGATCTGTTCACCGTTGTTCCTTCCTTCGGCGATCGTGCCCGCAGGAGCACGGAGCCGAGCGATTCGGTCGATCAGCTGGCAGCGGGCTCAGGCGGCAAAGGCGATGAAGAACACGACCAGCCCGATCAGGGCCAGCAGCTCGACGAGCACGAAGGTGGTCCAGGCGATGCCCATGAGCATGCCCCGGGCCTCCGGCTGGCGGGCGGTGCCGTTGATGACCGCGGCCCAGATCATGCCCACGCCGATGGCCGCACCGATCGCGCTGGTGCCGTAGCCGATGGCGGCCAGACCCGGGTTCAGGTTGACGGCTTCGGCAGCCTGGGCGAGGACGATTTGCGTGTTCACGTGCGGTGTTCCTTCCATTGAGTCCGCCCGAGGAGCGGAGCGATCGAGCGAAGTCGGGCCGGCCCGCAGAGCCGGCGGATCAGTGGTCCGACGAGACCGCTGCGCCGATGTACACGGCGGCGAGCAGGGCGAAGACGTAGGCCTGGATGGTCATCACCAGCACCTCGAGGAAGGTGAAGGGGATGGCGAACAGGAAGGCGAACGGCGCGCCGATGATCAGCGGGCCACCCGAGAACAGCAGGAACTCACCACCCACGACCGCCAGCACCAGGATCAGGTGACCGGCGAACATCGCCGCGAACACACGCAGGGCGAGCGAGATGGGCTGGAAGACGAACTTGGTGAACAGTTCGATGAAGATGATCAGCGGCGCGATGAACGTGGGCACGTCGGGCGGCAGCGCGGCGTGCTTGATGTACCCGAAGAACCCGTGCTTCTTGAACCCGGCGTAGTGGTAGAAGACGTAGACGAACAGCGCCAGCGCGATCGGGAAGCCGATCCGCGACATCGTCGGGAACTGGAAGAACGGGATGATCCCGAACAGGTTGTTGACCAGCACGAAGCTGAACAGGGCCAGCACCAGCGGGACGTACTTGCGGAACTCCGGGCCGATCTGCTCACGCGCCATGGTGTTGCGGGCCAGGCCGTAGATGGACTCCGCGGCGAACTGCGTGCGGCCCGGCACCATCGACATCCGCCGGGTGACCACCAGGAAACCGACCATCACGATGATCGCCGCCAGCACGGCCTGCACGATCGGCTTGGTGACCTCGCCGAAGATCGGCGGGTAGATGAAGGTGCTGACGCCCGGCGGCGTGAACTCCTCTGCTGCCAGCACGAACTCGCCCAAGGGGGATCCTTCCGGTGCTCCCGGCCGCGTCTCGCGTCGGCCCGGAGGTCGCCATACGTGTCTGTACCGCACTCGGGGGCTGCCCGAGGGTCACATCCTCCGGTGCCGGCACCGGGCTCTGCTCACTGCTCGGACATTATCAGCCGATCCGAGCCCGCTCGGCCCTACCCCGCGGGTAACCTGCGGCTTCGCCGCTGGTGTCGATCACGACCGGGGGCCGGATCCGGCACCCGGACCGGGTGGTCGACCGGCCGCCGCGGATCCGCGGACACCTCGCAAATCCGACGTTCAGGACGAGTAACCGCTGGTAGCGGACGGATCGACGGCCCTGTCCAGCTCGAGTGCGGGCGACCGGAACCGGTAACCGGCCCACCCCTCGGCGCCGGCCACTGTGATGAGCACGACCAGCAGGCTCACCGCGAGTGACATCCTGTGCACTCCGGGCAGCAGGTCGGCCAGCCACAGGGCCACCAGTAGCATGATCATCTTCTGCACGAACCCGCCGATTGAGGCGACCATCACAGCCCGTGGCTCGCGGTCCGCGGTGCGGTGCATCAGCCACAGCGTGAACAGGGCCGAGCCGATCCCGAGGACGACCCCGAGCAGGCCGCTGAGCAGGCCGGGGACCCCGGCGACCCACCAGGACCCGAGCACCGCGGCGACGCCGGCCACGGGGCCGGCGATCCAGACCCCCCGCCGCATGGCCGCGGCCTGCCCGCGCAGGGTCCGCTCCGCCCGGGGAGCCGCTGCTGCGCCGCTGGTCATGAGCCCGACAGTACCCACGGCTCAGTTCCCGCCGCCCGGCGCGCCGGGCAGCGGGCGCCCGGCCCGCCGGCCCGCCGAGCGCCGGCGCTCCCGCGGCACCGCCGAGGCGATCACCGCGACCAGCAGGCCCAGCCCGGTCGTCCAGGCCACCACGGCCAGGTCGTCGATCAGGGCCAGGGCGACCGCGCCGAACGCCAGCACCGCGGCCCACAGGTAGATCAGCAGCACGGCCCGCCGGTGGCTGTGGCCGATCTCCAGCATCCGGTGGTGCAGGTGCATCTTGTCCGGGGTGAACGGGCTCATCCCGTTGCGGGTGCGCCGCACGACCGCCAGCAGCAGGTCCAACAGCGGCACGAACAGCACCGCGGCCAGCACGACCAGCGGCGCGAACAGCGCCAGCACGTCGCTGCCGTCGGCGCCGGTGATCGAGATCCGGGCGGACGCTGTGGTGGTGGAGGCGGCCAGCAGCAGCCCGATCAGCATCGAGCCGGAGTCGCCCATGAAGATCCGGGCGGGGTTGAAGTTGTGCGGCAGGAAGCCCAGGCACGCACCGGCCAGCACGACCGCGATCAGTGCGGGCGAGTACGCCGTCGGGTCGTTGCCCACCCGGCTGATCAGCCCGATCGCGAACAGCCCGATGGCCGTCGCGGCGATCGCGCCGATCCCGGCGGCCAGCCCGTCCAGCCCGTCGACGAAGTTCATCGCGTTGACCAGCGCCACCGTGAGCAGCACCGTGAGCAGCACGCTCTGGTCCGGGCCGAGGATCAGCAGCGACCCGGAGATGCCGCTGCCGCCGCCGCCCCACGGCACGTAGAAGACCGACAGCTGCACCCCGAATATGATCAGCACCCCGGCCGCGGTGGTCTGCCCGGCGAACTTGGTCAGCGCGTCCAGGTCGTACTTGTCGTCCAGCGCCCCGACCCCGACCAGCAGGATCGCCGCGGCCATCACCCCGAGCACCTCGAAGGAGTCGAAGGCCAGCCGCAGCGCGGGCAACTGGTAGGCCATGCCGACGCCGGCCAGCACGCCGGCCAGCATGGCCACCCCGCCCCACCGCGGGGTCGGGGTGACGTGCACGTCGCGGTTGCGCGGCCAGGCCACCGCGCCCAGCCGCAGGGCCAGCACCCGCACCGGCCCGACCAGCAGGAAGGTGATCACGGCCGCGGTGAACCCGGCGAGCAGGTACTCCCGGAACGGGAGGATCAACTCGGTGCTGATCTGGGCCGTGGTCACCGGCGGCGCGCGGTCAGGGCCGCGGGTACGCCGGGAAGCGCTCGACCAGCGCGGTGACCGACCCGGCCACCTCGGCCAGCTCCGCGTCGCCCGTCGGGGTGCCGTGCTCGGCCTTGACCGCGCGCGCCAGCAGCGTGCCGACCTCGGCCATCTCGGACTCGGTCATGCCCTGGGTGGTGCTGGCGGGCGAGCCGACCCGCAGCCCGGACGGGCGCATCGGCGGCGCCGGGTCGTAGGGGATGGAGTTCTTGTTCAGGGTGATCCGGGCCGCGTCGCAGCGGGTCTCGGCCTCGTCCCCGGTGACCCCGATCGGCCGCAGGTCGAGCAGCGCCAGGTGGGTGTCGGTGCCGCCGGACACCGCCCGCATGCCCTCCGCCTCCAGGCTCTTGGTCAGCGCCTGGGCGTTCGCGACGACCTGCGCGGCGTAGACCCGGAACTCCGGCTGGGCCGCCTCGCGCATGGCGACGGCCTTGGCCGCGACGGCGTGCATCAGCGGGCCGCCCTGGGAGAACGGGAAGACCGCCTTGTCGATGGCCTTGGCGTGCTCCCCGCGGGCCAGGATCATGCCGCCGCGCGGGCCGCGCAGCACCTTGTGCGTGGTCGCGGTGACGACGTCGGCGAACGGCACCGGCGACGGGATCGCCTTGCCGGCGACCAGGCCGATGAAGTGCGCGGCGTCGACCATCAGGATGGCGCCGACCTCGTCGGCGATCTCCCGGAAGGCCGCGAAGTCGATCAGCCGCGGGTACGCGGTGGCCCCGGCGATGATCATCTTGGGCCGGTGCTCGCGGGCCAGGTCGCGGACCTGGTCGTAGTCGATCAGCTCGGTGTCCTGGCCGACGGTGTAGGACACCGCGTTGAACCACTTGCCGGAGAAGCTGACCTTGCTGCCGTGGGTGAGGTGCCCGCCCTGCTTGAGGTCCATCGCCAGCACGGTGTCGCCGGGCTGGGTGAACGCGGCGTAGACGGCGAAGTTGGCCTGCGCCCCGGAGTGCGGCTGCAGGTTCGCGTGCTCGGCGCCGAACAGCTCCGTGGTCCGCGCGATGCCGATCTCCTCGGCGCGGTCGACCACCTGGCAGCCGCCGTAGTAGCGGCGCCCGGGGTAGCCCTCGGCGTACTTGTTGGACAGCGTGGACCCCAGCGCGGCCAGCACCGCCGGGCTGGTGAGGTTCTCGCTGGCGATCAGCTGGAGGCCGCCGCGCAGGCGGTCCAGCTCGTCGAGCACCACGTCCGCGATCTCCGGATCCTGGTGCTGCAGCGCGTCGAAGTCCGGGCCCCAGAACGGTGTCGTCACGCTGGCCCACGGTACTCGCGCTGGTCCACGCCCCGCTGAACGACCCTCAGATCATCGCTCTCTTATGTTGCCGGTGCTCTGCAGCCGTGCGACAGTGGCCCCATGACCGCCGCTGGAACCCGCGCCCGGGTGCGCGCCGAGCTGACCCGCGAGATCGCCGACGTCGCCCGCCGGCACCTGGCCTCGGCCGGGGCCGCCGCGCTGTCGCTGCGCGCCGTGGCCCGCGAGCTGGGCATGGCCTCCTCGGCCGTGTACCGCTACTTCCCGAGCCGCGACGACTTGCTCACCGCGCTCATCGTGGACGCCTACGACGCCCTCGGCGAGTCCGTCGAGCGGGCCGAGGCCGCCGCCCCGCGCGACGACCTGCGGGCCCGCTGGCACGCCGGCTGCACCGCGGCCCGGGAGTGGGCGCTCGGGCACCCGCACGAGTACGCCCTGCTCTACGGCTCGCCGGTGCCCGGCTACGCGGCCCCGGAGACGACCATCGCGCCCGCCGCCCGGGTCGCGCTGGTGCTGTGCCGGGTGCTGGCCGACGGCGTCGAGGCCGGGACCGTCGCCGTCGACGGGCCGGACCCCGGCGCCCTCGTCCCCGGCCTCCCCGACGACCTCGGCCTGCCGCCGGCCCTCGCCGCTCGCGCGGTGCTGGTCTGGAGCAGCCTCTACGGCGCGATCAGCTTCGAGCTGTTCGGCCACACCCACAACGTCGTCACCGATCACGCCGCCTTCTTCACCGGCGTCGTCGACCACCTCGCCGACCTCGTCGGGCTCCCGGTCGCGTAGCGCCGAACGGGACGTCAGGGCTGCCGGGACGAACCCGCCGACGGCCGCGAGCGCGTCGACCGCGACCACCGCCTCGACCAGGTCCAGCCGCCGGCCCAGGTCCCAGGCCGTGCGCAGCGGCGCGGTGACCGGGCAACCGGCCGTCACGCAGCGGTCCGGCCGCGAGGTAGACGTCCGGGAAGATCCGGACGTAGCGGGGCCCGCGCAGCTGCGCCCTCGTCACGAGGCCGCGGGCGACCGCCGCACTCCCCCGGAACGGCCCCGCGATCACGCCGGCAGCGTGCCCGCACCGCACCCCTCGCCGAGCCCGTTCCGCCGAACTCGCCCGCCGAGCGGGACGTCAGGGCTGTTCGATCATGGGCTCAGCGCGCTGACGTCCCGTTGATCATGTGGTGAGGACCTCGCGGCCGAGGACCTCGGTGACCGCGGCGGTGGACACGGCGCCCTCGCGCAGGATGCGGGGGGCATCGCCGGTGAGGTCGACGACCGTGGACGCGACCGGGTCGCCGGAGGGCCCGCCGTCGAGGTAGACCGCCACGCTGTCGTCGAGCTGCTCGCGGGCCTCGCCCGCGGTGGCGGCCGGCGGGTTGCCCGAGACGTTCGCGCTGGACACCGCCATCGGACCGACGTCGCGCAGCAGCTCCAGGGCGACCGGGTGCAACGGCATCCGCAGCATCACCGTGCCGCGGGTGGACCCGAGGTCCCAGGTCAGCGACGGGGCGTGCGGCAGCACCAGGGACAGCCCGCCGGGCCAGAACGCCTCGATCAGGTTGCGCGCGGTGCGCGGCACGCCGAGCACCAGTCCGTCGATGGTGGACCAGGAGCCGACCAGCACCGGCACCGGCATGTCCGGCCCGCGGTTCTTGGCAGCCAGCAGCGCGCGCACCGCGGCCCCGGAGAACGCGTCGCAGCCGATGCCGTAGACGGTGTCGGTGGGCAGCACCACCAGCTTGCCGGACCGCACAGCGCGCGCGGCCGCGGCGAGCCCGGCGATGCGGGCGTCCGGGTCGGCGCAGTCGTAGGTCGTGCTCTTCGACATCCCAGCCACCCGGAAAGCCTACGAGCGCCCCCGCCCCACCCCTCCCCCGGCTCCCGTATGGCAGGAAAGCCACTTTCAGGACCGAATCCGTCCTGAAAGTGGCTTTCCTGCCAGTCACCGGGGCGGCGAGGCGGGGCCCCGGATGGGTCGGGGGTGGGTCAGGGGGTGGTGGGGGTGCGGCGGCGGGCGGTGGCGAAGCGGGGGCGGCCGGCCAGGTCGTGGTGCTCCCGGACGTCGGTGAGCACGCGGCGCCGGCGCAGCAGGGCCGGGACGGTCTCGCCGTGGGTGTCGTCGTGCTCGATGGCCAGGCTGCCGCCGTAGCGCAGCAGGCCGGCCGCGGCCACGATCACCGGTCGGATGACGTCCAGGCCCTCCGGGCCGGCGAACACCGCGCCCGGCGGGTCCCAGCCGGTCACCTCGGGCGGCAGCCGGGCGCCGTCGGGGACGTAGGGCGGGTTGCACAGCACCAGGTCGACGTGCGACTCCAGGTCCAGCAGCAGGTCGGTCCAGCGGACGTCGGCGTGGTGCAGGGCGACCGGGGTGCCGCCGGCCGCGACGTGGTCGGCGATGTTGCGGCGAGCCCAGCTCAGCGCGCCCGCGTCGGCCTCGACGGCGTGCACCCTGGCGTCCGGGCGGCGGACGGCCACGGCCAGCGCCAGCGCCGCCGAGCCGGTGCACAGGTCGACCACGACCGGCTCGGGCCGGTCGGCGATCGCGGCCAGGCCCCACTCCAGCAGCAGCTCGGTCTCCGGGCGGGGGGTGAACACCCCGGGCCCGACCGCGACGGTCACCGGCCCCAGCACCGCGGCGCCCATCAGGTGCTGCAGCGGCTCGCGCGCGGCCCGGCGCTCGACCAGCTCGTTCAGCGCCGCGATCACCGGCGGGTCGACCAGCGGGCGCATCATCAGCTTCCCGCGCTCGACGCCGAGCACGTAGGACGCCAGCACCTCGGCGTCCACCCGCGGCGAGGCCACCCCGGCCGCGGCCAGCACCCGCTCGGCCTCCATGATCGCCAGCCGCAGCACCTGCCTACCCACGGCTGCCCCGCCCGCCCTGGTTCAGGAAGGCCACCTTCCTGCCCTGTGAGTTCCGGAAGGTGGCCTTCCTGAACCCGGGGCGGGGCGGGGTGGCCGGGCGGCCGGGCGGCGGGGTGGGCATCAGCCGACCGCCTCGGCGCGTTCGGCGGCGGTCAGGGCGCCGATGACGCCGTCCAGCTCGCCGTCCAGCACCGTGGACAGGTTGTGGGACTTGTAGCCGACCCGGTGGTCGGAGATCCGGTTCTCCGGGAAGTTGTAGGTGCGGATCCGCTCGGACCGGTCGACCGTGCGGACCTGCGAGCGCCGGTCGGCCGACGCAGCCTCGGCCGCCTGGGCCTCGTGGAGGGCCTGCAGCCGCGACCGCAGCACCTCCATCGCCCGGGCCTTGTTCTGCAGCTGGGAGCGCTCGTTCTGGCAGCTCACCACGATGCCGGTGGGCAGGTGGGTGATCCGCACCGCGGAGTCGGTGGTGTTGACGCTCTGCCCGCCGTGCCCGGACGCCCGGAACACGTCGACCCGCAGGTCGTTCTCGTCGATCTCGACCTCGGCGTCCTCGCCGGTGTCCGGGTAGACCAGCACCCCGGCCGCGGAGGTGTGCACGCGGCCCTGCGACTCGGTGACCGGGACCCGCTGCACCCGGTGCACCCCGCCCTCGAACTTCAACGCCGACCACACCCCGTCCGCGGACGGCGTGCGCGCCCGGATCATCAGCGTGATGTCCTTGTAGCCGCCGAGGTCCGACGGCACCGCGTCGAGCACCTCGGTGCTCCAGCCGCGGCGCTCGGCGTAGCGCAGGTACATCCGGACCAGGTCGCCGGCGAACAGCGCGGACTCCTCGCCGCCCTCCCCGGACTTGACCTCCATGACGACGTCGTCGGCGTCGTGCGGGTCGCGCGGCACCAGCAGCCGGGACAGCCGCGTCTCCAGCTCGGGGACGCGCTGGGCCAGCTGCTCGGCCTCGGCGGCGAACCCCGGGTCCTCGGCCGCCAGCTGGCGGGCGGCGGTGAGGTCCTCGCGGGCGGCGGCCAGCTCGCGGGCGACGGTGACGATCGGGTCCAGCTCGGCGTAGCGGCGGCCGAGCTTGCGGGCCAGGCCGGCGTCGGCGTGCACGGACGGCTCGGCGAGCCGGAGCTCGAGGTCGGCGTGCTCGGCCAGCACGGCGTCCACTGCGGGCGCACTCACGGCGACTCCCTCACCACACCGGGACGGACATGCGAACGGCGCCCACCGGGACCGGTGGGCGCCGTCGGAACAGCTAGGACTGCTTGCCGGGGCGCTTGCCGTAGCGCGCCTCGAAGCGGGCCACGCGGCCGCCGGAGTCCAGGATCTTCTGCTTGCCGGTGTAGAAGGGGTGGCAGGCCGAGCAGACCTCGACGGTGATGTTCCCGCTGGTCTTGGTGCTGCGGGTGGTGAACTGGTTGCCGCAGCCGCAGGTGACCTGCGTCTCGACGTACTCGGGGTGGATACCAGATCGCACGGGGGTTCCTCTCGGTGTGGCGCCGGGTCCCCTGGTGATGACCGTGGGGTGAACCGGAGCCGGAGCGTGACAGCTCATTCAACCACCCGGGCCGCCCGGTGATTCCCACCGGGCGGCCCGGCCGGTCAGTCGTCGGTGACCGGGGAGTTCTTGGCCACGTTCATCAGGAACTCGATGTTCGTGCGGGTCTTGCGCAGCTGGGTGAGCAGCAGGTCGATCGCCGACTGGTCGTCCAGCGCGGAGAGCACCCGGCGCAGCTTCACCGTCACCGCGTACTCGTCGGGCGACATCAGCAGCTCGTCCTTTCGGGTGCTGGAGTCGCCGACGTCGATGGCCGGGAAGACCCGCTTGTCGGCGATCTTCCGGTCCAGCTTGAGCTCGGCGTTGCCGGTGCCCTTGAACTCCTCGAAGATCACCGTGTCCATCGTGGACCCGGTCTCCACCAGCGCGGTGGCGAAGATGGTCAGCGAGCCGCCGTCCTCGATGTTGCGGGCCGCGCCGAGGAACCGCTTGGGCGGGTAGAGCGCGGTCGAGTCGACACCGCCGGACAGGATCCGCCCGGACGCCGGTGCGGCCAGGTTGTAGGCCCGGCCCAGGCGGGTGATGTTGTCCAGCAGCACCACCACGTCGTGACCCAGCTCGACCAGGCGCTTGGCCCGCTCGATCGCCAGCTCGGCGATCGAGGTGTGGTCCGACGGCGGCCGGTCGAAGGTGGACGCGATGACCTCGCCCTTCACCGACCGCTGCATGTCGGTGACCTCCTCGGGCCGCTCGTCGACGAGCACGACCATGAGGTGGCATTCCGGGTTGTTGGTGGTGATCGCGTTCGCGATGTTCTGCATGATCGTGGTCTTGCCGGCCTTGGGCGGGGACACGATCAGCGCCCGCTGCCCCTTGCCGACCGGCATCACCAGGTCGATCACCCGGGTGGTGAGCTTGTGCGGCTCGGTCTCCAGGCGCAGTCGCTCGTTCGGGTAGAGCGGGGTGAGCTTGGTGAACTCCGGCCGGCTGCGCGCGGTCTCCGGGTCCCGGCCGTTGATGGTGTCCACCCGCACCAGCGGGTCGAACTTCTGCCGGGAGTTCTCGCCCTCGCGCTGCTCGCGGGCGGCGCCGGTGATGGCGTCGCCGCGGCGCAGGCCGTACCGGTTGACCAGCGACAGCGACACGTAGCAGTCGGTCTGGCTGGACAGGTAGCCGGTGGTCCGGACGAACGCGTAGTTGTCCAGGATGTCGACGATGCCGGCGACCGGGAGCAGGACGTCGCCGTCGCGCACCTCGGTGTCGACGCTGCCCTGGCTGCCCGTGCCGCCGCGCTCGCGGTCGCGGCCGCGCCGGCGGTCGCGGAACCGGCGGCCGCGCCGCCCGCGGCCGTCGCCGTCGTCGTCGCCGTCGTCGGGCCGGTTGTCCCGCGGACCCCGGGTGTCGATCCGGCTGTCGCTGCGGTTGTCGGTGCGGTTGTCAGTACGACTGTCGCTGCGGTTGTCGGTCCTGTTGTCGGTGCGACCGTCGCTGCGGTTGTCGGTCCTGTTGTCGGTGCGACCGTCGCTGCGGCTGTCGGTGCGACCGTCACTGCGGCTGCCACCCCGGTTGTCGGGGCGGCTGTCGGTGCGCTCGCGGCTGTCCGACCGGTTGTCGGTGCGGCCCTCGGCGCGGTTGTCCGAGCGGGCCTCGGCCCGGCCGTTGCCGCGCTCCCGGCCGCGCTGCGGGCGGTCGTCGCCGCTCTCCTCGGCCGCGGGCGCGGCGGCCGGGGCGGCCGCGGTGTCGGCGGGGGTCTCGGTCTGGTCGGCGACCCGGTTGCGGCGCTGCCGGGACCGGCGACCGCCGGCCTCGGGACCGGCGGGCGCGGTGCCGCTCGCGGTGACCGCGCCGTTCGAGCCGGCGTCGGCGGTCGGAGCGACGGCGTCCGTCGGGGCGGCGCCGTCGGTGCCGGGGGCGTCGGTGCCGGCAGTGGCGGTACCGGCGCTGTCGGGGCCGGCGGCGTGGTCGGTCCCCGTGCCGTTGGTGGTCGGCGTCCCGACCGTGGTGGCGTTCTCGGCGGCCGCGGCGACGTCCGGAGTGGACG
>JASLAP010000210.1 GCA_030147065.1 Pseudonocardia sp.
ATCGTGATCGGCCGCGACCACCTGGACACCGGCTCGGTGGCCTCGCCCTACCGGGAGACCGAGGCGATGGCCGACGGCTCCGACGCCATCGCCGACTGGCCGCTGCTCAACGCCCTGGTCAGCACGTCGTCCGGGGCGAGCTGGGTGTCGATCCACCACGGCGGCGGCGTCGGCATCGGCCGCTCGATCCACGCCGGCCAGGTCACCGTGGCCGACGGCACCGACCTGGCCGCGGCCAAGATCGAGCGGGTGCTCACCAACGACCCCGCCACCGGCGTCCTGCGCCACGCCGACGCCGGCTACGAGCAGGCGACCGCCACCGCCACCACCCACCACCTGCGGATCCCCATGCAGGAGCACCCGTGACGGGGTCGTTGTGGGGGATGTGGGGGGAGCTGAGCGAGATCGGGCGGGCCCGCAGCGGCGGGTACCGGCGCTACGCCTGGACCCTGGAGGACGCCCGGCTGCGCGAGTGGTTCGCCGGGCAGGCCGCCGCCCGGGGGCTGGAGCTGGTGACCGACCGGGCGGGCAACCAGTGGGCCTGGTGGGGCGACCCGGACGCCGACGGCCCGGGCGTCGCGATCGGCTCGCACCTGGACTCGGTGCCCGATGGCGGCGCCTTCGACGGGCCGCTGGGCGTGGTGTCCGCGCTGGCCGCGGTCGACGCCCTGCGCGCGGCCGGCACCGAGCCCGCGCGACCGGTCGCGGTGGTCCACTTCGGCGACGAGGAGGGCGCCCGGTTCGGCATCGCCTGCGCGGGGTCGCGGCTGATCACGGGGGCCCTGGCCGCCGACCGGGCCCGCGCGCTGACCGACGGCGACGGCGTCGGCATGGCCGAGGCGATGGCCCGGGCCGGGCTGGACGCCCGGCACGTCGGCCGGGACGAGGAGACCCTGCGCCGGGTCGGCACGTTCGTCGAGCTGCACGTCGAGCAGGGCCGCGGGCTGGCCGACCTGGACGCCGCGGTGGCCGTCGGCTCGGCGATCCGCCCGCACGGTCGCTGGCGGTTCGACCTGCCCGGCGAGGCCAACCACGCCGGCACCACCCGGCTGGCCGACCGCCGCGACCCGATGCTGGCGATGGCCGAGGTGGTGCTGGCCGCCCGCGCCGCCGCCGCGGCCCGGGACACGGTCGCGACCTGCGGGAAGCTGCGGGTCGAGCCGAACGGGGTGAACGCCATCCCGTCGCGGGTGACCGGCTGGCTGGACGCCCGCGGACCCGACCCGGACCGGGTGCGGGCGACCGTCGCCGAGGTCACCGCGGCGGTCGAGCGGCACGGCGGCGCGGTCGAGGAGGAGTCCTGGACCGACGTCACGCGCTTCGATCCTGACCTGGCCGCGGAGCTGTCCACCCTGCTCGGCGGGGTGCCGGTGCTGGACACCGGGGCCGGGCACGACGCCGGCATCCTGTCCGCGGCCGGGATCCGGACCGCGATGCTGTTCGTCCGCAACCCGACCGGGGTCTCGCACTCCCCGCACGAGCACGCCGAGCCGGCCGACTGCGAGGCCGGCGTCGCCGCCCTGGCCACCGTCCTGACGAGCCTCGCCACGTGAGGACGTGGTGGGCCCGGCACGCCCTGCTGCCCACCGGCCCGGCCCGGGACGTGCTGGTCGAGGTCCGGGACGGCCGGTTCACGGCGGTCACCCCGGACTCGCCCGCGGGCGGGGCCGAGCGGCTCCCCGGCGTCGTGCTGCCCGGCTTCGCGAACGCGCACAGCCACGCCTTCCACCGCGCGCTGCGCGGGCGCACCCACGACCGCGGCGGCACATTCTGGACCTGGCGCGAGCGCATGTACGCCGTCGCCGAGCGGCTCGACCCGGACTCCTACCTGCTGCTGGCCCGGGCGACCTACGCCGAGATGGCGCTGGCCGGGGTGACCGCGGTCGCCGAGTTCCACTACCTGCACCACGGGCCGGGCGGGCGCCCGTACGACGACCCCCGAGCCATGTCGCACGCGCTGGTCCGGGCGGCCACCGACGCCGGGATCCGGCTGACCCTGCTCGACACCTGCTACCTCGCCGGCGGCCTCGACGCCGACGGCCACCGTCCGCTGGAGGGCGTGCAGCTCCGCTTCGGCGACGACGACGTCGATCGCTGGGCCACCCGGGCGTCAGCCGGACCAGCCGCCGGCGTCGCGGTCCACTCGGTGCGCGCCGTGCCCCGACCCGCGCTGGGCACCGTGGCCGCGGTCGCCGCCGGGCGGCCGCTGCACGTCCACGTGTCCGAACAGCCGGCCGAGAACGCCGCCTGCCTGGCCGCGCACGGGCTCACCCCGACCGCCCTGCTGGCGGCCGAGGGGCTGCTCGGTCCCGCCACCACCGCCGTGCACGCCACCCACCTCGGCGGCGCCGACGTCGCGACGCTGGGCGCCACCGGCACGGGGGTGTGCCTGTGCCCGACCACCGAACGCGACCTGGCCGACGGCATCGGCCCCGCCGTCGAGCTGCACCGGGCGGGGGTGCCGCTGTCGCTGGGCAGCGACCAGCACGCCGTCGTCGACCCGATCGAGGAGGCCAGGGCGCTGGAGATGCACGCCCGGCTGGCCTCGGGCGAGCGCGGCCGCTTCACCCCCGCCACCCTGCTAACCGCGCTCACCCGGCACTCCGCGCTGGGCGGGTCCGATGCCGGGCTGGTCGCGGGCGCGCCGGCCGACCTGGTCGCGGTGCGCACCGACACCGTCCGCACCGCCGGTGCCGACCCCGCCCAGATCCTGCTCGCGGCCACCGCCGCCGACGTCGACACCGTCCTGGTCGGGGGTGAGGTCGTGGTGCGCGAGGGCCGGCACCGCCTGGGCGACGTCGCCCGCCTCCTCGACGCCGCCATCACCCCTCTCTGGGAGGACCCGTGACCGACCGCTCCACCCCCCGCCCCCCGGTTCAGGAAAGCCACGTTCCGGCCCGCACAGGGCAGGAACGTGGCTTTCCTGAACTCCGGGCGGGCCGCGGCACCACGCTCGTCACCGGGATCGGCGAGCTGGTGACCAACGACCCGGCGCAGGGCGACGGGTCCGTGTTGGGCGTGCTGCGCGACGCCGCGCTCGTGGTCGAGGACGGGCGGGTGGCCTGGGTCGGTCGGGCCGCGGGCGCGCCGGCTGCCGACGAGCGCCGCGACCTGGACGGCCGGGCGGTGGTCCCGGGCTTCGTGGACCCGCACGCGCACCTGGTCTTCGCCGGCGACCGGGCCGCCGAATTCGCCGCCCGGATGGCCGGCCGACCCTACGACGGCGGCGGCATCGCCACCACCGTCGCCGCCACCCGCGCCGCACCCGACGACGAGCTGCGGACGCTGCTCGCCGGGCGGATCGCCGAGATGCGGGCCCAGGGCACCACCACCGTGGAGGTCAAGAGCGGCTACGGGCTGACCGTCGAGGACGAGGCGCGCGCGCTGCGCCTGGCCCGCGAGGTCACCACCGAGACCACCTTCCTCGGCGCGCACGTCGTGCCGGCCGGCGCGACCCGCGGCGCCTACGTGGACCTGGTCACCGGCCCGATGCTGGCGGCCTGCGCCCCGCACGCCCGGTGGATCGACGTGTTCTGCGAACCGGCCAGCCCGCACGCCTTCGACGGCGACGAGGCCCGGGCCGTCCTGGTGGCCGGCCGCGACGCGGGGCTGGGCCTGCGGGTGCACGGCAACCAGCTCGGGCCCGGCCCGGGCGTGCGGCTGGCCGTCGAGCTGGGTGCCGCGAGCGTCGACCACTGCACCCACCTGACCGACGCCGACGTGGACGCGCTGGCCGGTGGGGACACCGTGGCGACGCTGCTGCCCGGGGTCGAGTTCAGCACCCGCTCGCCCTACCCCGACGCCCGCCGGCTGCTCGACGCCGGCGTCGTGGTGGCCCTGGCCACCGACTGCAACCCGGGGACCTGCTACTCGTCGTCGATGCCGCTGATGATCGCGCTGGCGGTCCGCGAGCTCGGGATGACCCCGGGCGAGGCGTTGTGGGCGGCGACCGCGGGCGCGGCCCGCGCCCTGCGCCGCGACGACGTCGGGGTGCTACGGGTGGGCGCCCCGGCCGACCTCGCCGTGCTGGCGGCGCCGAGCCACCTGCACCTGGCCTACCGCCCGGGCGTGCCGATCGCGGCGGCGGTGGAGCTCTGAGCGGCCGGGAGGTCAGCCGGCCTCGCGCAGGGCCTCCTGGCCCAGGACGACGTAGCCGGCGTCCTCGATCGCGGCGACCAGCTCGGCCACCGGCAGCGTGGCCGGGTGGGTGACCGAGGCGGTGGCGGCGACGATGTCGACGTCCGCGGTGACGTCGCCGAGGGTCACCAGCGCGGTCTCGACGTGCCGGGCACAGCTGGTGCAGTTCATGCCGACGACGGCGAGGTCGGTGCGCACGATGCCGAATGCCGGGCGGTTGTCGGTGGTTCGCATCGGATCTCCTGACTTCGAGCTTCGAGCTTGTGGGGCGGCGCCGGGGGAAGAACGCGCCGCCCGGAGACGGACAGTAGGGATGCCGGACCGATCTCCGTTGCTCTCCTGAGTAGCGGCGCCGCCGCACGTTCGATACACCGCGCCGAGCGGCGTCCGATTACCCCGGACAGCGGCAGCGAGTAGGCCGAGCACCGACTGCGGGACTCAGGTGACGGACTCCTGCCGCTCACCGCGCCGAGCCCGCCGGAGCCCTCGACGTCCACCGCCGGGCACCGACCGCACGCCGTGACCGGGCGAGCGGTCGACCGGCCCGGCGACGGTCGACGCAGGCCCGGTACCGGTGACAGGACCGCAGGTCCGTCCGGCATGTCGCGCGCCGGTGCCGGCCTCGACGAGGGGCATCGCGACGAGTTCCGCGGAACGCCCGCGGGCCGGGGCACCCGGCACGTAGCGTGCCCGACTGTGAACGGTGAGGAATGGTTGGCCGGCTACCGCGACCGGCTCACCGACCTGCAGGCGCGTACCGCACGCGCCCAGGACGCACTGGCCCGCGCGGAGGCCACGGTGACCAGCCCGGACGGGGCGGTCACGGTCACGGTCGGCCCGACCGGCGCGTTGCGCGGGCTGGTGCTCGCCGAGCGCGCGGCCGGCCTGAGCCGCGCCCAGCTCGCCGCGACGGTGCTCGCCACCGCCCGCACCGCCCAGGACCGGGCGGCCCGGGAGGCCATGGACGCCGCGGCGCCGCTGCTCGGCGGCGACGCCAGGACCGCACAGGCGCTGCGTGCCTACCTGAGCGAGCCGGGCGGCCGGCCGTGACCGCTCCCGGGCTCCGCGCCGTCCCGGACGGCTTCCAGCTCGACCCCGACGCCCTCGCCGCCCACGCGGCCGCCGTGGCCCGGCTCGCCGAGCGCGTCCAGCGGGCCACCGCCGCCGCTCCGGCCGTGGAAGCCAGCGCCTACGGACTGGTCGGGCAGCTGTTCGCGGGGACCGCCGCGTCCGCAGCGGCGGACGGGATCGCCGGGCTCGACGCGATGGCCCGCGCCACTGCCGCCACGGCGGCCGCGCTGGGCACCACCCGGGCCGGCTACCTGGCCGCCGAGCGGGCCGCGGTGACCGGGCTGTCCGGGATCCGGCGATGACCGCGCCGGCCCCGGCGCCGCCGGAGACGGTCTCGCTGGAGGGCGCCGGGGTGTTCTCCAGCTGGGCCGACCTGAACTCCGCGATCGGGTCCGGCGGCCCGCCCGCCCAGGTCGCCTTCGCCGCCGCGGCGGCCGGGCTGGACACCCTGGGCTTCGTGGCCAACCCGTTCGAGGGCCTGATCAGCGCCGGGGCCGGCTGGGCGATGGAGCACGTGGCGTTCCTGCGCGAGCCACTGGACTTCCTCGCCGGCGATCCCGGTGCGGTCCTCGCGGTCGGTCAGGGCTGGCACGCGGTGGCCGTCGAGCTGGCCGCGGTGGCCGAGGAACGGCGAGCGGGTGTCGGCGCCGCGGGCAGCGGTTCGGCCGCGTTCTGGGACGGCGACGCCGCCGGGGCCTACCGGCTGGTCACCGAGGGGCAGGCGGTGCAGCTCGCCACCGCGGCGGCGCGGGCCGACGAGCTGGCCGGCCTCCTGGTCACCACCGGCGCGACGATCGGCACCGTCCGGTCGCTCGTGCGGGACGCCATCGCCGAGTTCGTCGCCGACATGGTCACCAAGCTGGTCGTGGGCGGGGTGGTCGCGGCGCTGAGCGGCGGGGTGTCGCTGGCCGCGGCCGTCGGCTGGATCGTCCTGGACGCCATCGACCTGGCGCGGCGGATCGCCGAGCGCATCTCCGACCTGCTGACCGCGCTCGCCGCCGCCGGCGGCGCCGCGGCGCGCGTCGCCGACGGGCTGCGGACCGCGGCTCGGGTGACCGGGGACGTGGCGGTGGCGACCAACCTCGGCGCCCGCTCCGTGGACGGGTTCCTGGACGTCCGGGCGCCGCATCTCGGAGCGGTCGTCGAGACCGGCAAGCAGTTCAGCACCGCGAGCGCCGAGCCCGGCCCGCCGCCGGGCTGACCGGCGAGGAAGACCGCTCGGCGTGGGTCAGCGGGCCCGTCGGCGGAAGGTCAGAGCGGGACGCTCACGAACGTCCGGCCGTCCTCGGTCTCCACCTCGACGGCCGCCACGTCCTCCGGCGCCACCAGCGCCGAGCCGGTCAGCGGACCGGTGCGGGCGCCGGGATCGCCGGTGAGCCAGGAGAAGGCGACCTCCCGGGTGCCGTCCTCGGCGACCACGATCATCCGGCAGCGCTCGCCCGGCGGGATGCCCGCGGTCGTCGCGCTCAGGCGCACCCACCCGGTCGTCGGCAGCACGGTGACCGCCATCGCGGCGCCGGTCTGCGGGTCGACGGCCTGGCCGGTCAGCGCGCCCTCGGTGGAGGGCCCCGGGTCCGGCGCGGCCACCACGGCCGACGGCGACGGCGGCGCGGACTGCTGCCCGTACCAGAACCCGCCACCCAACCCGGCCGCGCCG
>JASLAP010000232.1 GCA_030147065.1 Pseudonocardia sp.
CACCGATCCGGCCGGCAGCTTCCCGCACATCCCCTACTACGCGATCAAGTGCACCCTCGACCGCATCGAGAGCCAAGAGATCGCGGACCGCATGGAGATCGAGGTCATCGGCCAGTCGTCCGCCGGCCACAACATGTACTCCGTGGTCATCAACGCGCTGGAGACAGCGGACCAGCGTCGCGACTACCGCAACTGGGACAAGGCCCGCAATATCATGATGACCGACCCTGCGGCGGCGCAGGCGCGTGTCGACGCGGCGGGCAGCAACATCAAGACGCCGATCTACCTTCAAGGCGCCGTGCACGGCAACGAGTACGAGGGCGTCGACGCCAACATGCAGCTCATCGAGCGGCTGGCGACGACCCCTCGCGGCGCCGATGCTGAGGTCGACCTGATCCTCGACAACGTCATCGTCGTCTTCAACGTCATCCAGAACCCCGACGGTCGCATCGCCGGCACTCGCGCGAACTCCAACGGCTTCGACCTCAACCGTGACTTCCTCACGCAGAGCCAGCCGGAGACACGTCACTCGATCCGCGTGCTGCAGAAGTGGCTGCCGCCGGAGGTCATCGATTTCCACGGCTACACCACGCCGCTGCTCAACGAAGGCACGACAAAACCGCACAACGCGAGCATCGAGTACGACCACTGGCTCAAGTGGAACCAGTCGCGCATCGCGGTCAACACGGCGGCGCTCGCGGCCAAGGGGTACGACACGCAGGTGCCGATCAACGACTGGTGCTCCAACGGCGACCCGCCTCCTGCCAGCGGCGTGTGCCCCGACGGCCAGCCTCCGGGTCCGGCCGTGGCCGAGGGCTGGGACGACTGGGGACCGTTCTACCTCCCGATGTACTCCCAGCATGTGGGCCTCGACGCCTCGACAGTCGAGATGTGCCAGAGCACGACGGCGGCCTCGGGCTGCGGCGGCCGTGCCGGCGCCCGCGAGCAGCAGTACATCGTGGGCCTGTCGACGATGAAGTACGTCGCCGAGAACGGCCCGTCGATGCTTCACGACATGTTGGAGAACTACAAGCGCGGAGTGGCCAACGCGCCGCGTCCGGCGTGCTGCCCCGCGCCGTACGACGTGGACAACAACTGGATGACGGAGTTCCCCGAGGCCTACATGATCCCGGCCAAGGGCGACCTGCAGCGCAGTAAGGCGGAGGTCGGCCGGCTCGTCGACTGGCTGTTGTTCAACCAGATCACCGTCCGTCAGTTGACGGCGCCGTACACCGTCGGTGGTAGGACGTACCGGGCCGGTGACTACGTCGTACCCATGAAGCAGGTGCGCCGGGGCCTCGCCGACACGGCCTTGAGCATCGGCGTGGACATCTCTCCGCGCATCAGCCAGCTCTACGCGCCGCCCGCGGCCTGGAGCCACGGCTACCTCTGGGGCGCCGACGTCTACCGGATCGAGCGCGGCACTCCGTTCGCGCCCGCCACGCAAGGCGTACACAAGACGCCCACCAACCTCGGCGGTGGCATCGAGCAGGGTCCGGCGGACTACTACGCCATGGAGATCGACTCGCCAACGGCGGTCCGCTTCATGAATGACCTGGTTCGTGGAGGCTGGCGTCCGCAGATCGCGCTCGGCAGGGTCCAGGGCGTTTCGCGGACCCTCGGCGCAGGCTCGATGGTCTTCCCGGCGACGTCGGCCACCAAGAACGCCCTGGGCAAGGCCAGCAACAAGATCGGCCTCGAGTTCTACGCCGTCCGCAGAGCCGGAGTTCCGGCGCTGGACCGTGTTGAGGGCGTGCCGCGGATCGCCGTGCTCACGGGAGGCAACACGCAGGAGATCTGGGCGCTGCGCAACCTCGGCTTCCAGGCCAACCCGGTCTCGACGGCCACGATCGACAGCGCCGCGAGCGACCCGCTGTCGGGCTACGACGTCATCTACAACATGGGCGCCTACCCGGCAGCGTCGAACACCGTGGGTCGCGCGCGGCTAGCGGCGTTCTTCGCGAGCGGCGGCGGCTACATCGGCACCGGCACCAACGGCGCTGCCTTCCTCACCGCTTCCGGCCAGGTCACCGGGCTCACGACCGCCAACCGTGCCGGCAACGGGCGGAGCGGCATCGTGTACTGGGACAACAGCGGGGGAGAGAACAGCGTGATCACCGGCGCCTACCCGGCGCGCGACACAGCGATCATGGATCCGCCGACCTGGATCACCGCCGTTCCGCCGACCTTCACGGTCGACGGTCGTCTGCCGGCGTCGAACTTCTTCGCGGCCGGCCTGTGGCCGATCGCCGGGGACGCGCAGTCGGCGTCCGCGGGCGGCTCGGCGATCATCACGCACGGCACCAACACCGCGGGCACGTCCCGCATGACGGTGTTCGCGATGAACCCGCTCTACCGCGCCGACCCGGAGCGCGAGTGGCCGATGGTGGCCTCCGCGGCGTACTGGGCCGACCGGTAGGACCCGGTCCTGACCGCGACAGCGGCCCCGCTCCTGGAGCGGGGCCGCTGTCGCGCTCGAGCACCCGTCCACTGATCAGGACTGGGCCTGTTGCGCGACCCCCGGCGTCGCTACGCTGCCGCGTGGTCGATCGGTTCAACGAGTGCGAGCGGACATCCCTGTGCGCTGGCCGGCGGACGGAAGACCCGGTGGCCGCGACGTGCGGGCGCCGATCGGGTCCACTGCATCAGGAGTAGGAATGGCTCAGGGCACCGTCAAGTGGTTCAACAGCGAGAAGGGCTTCGGCTTCATCGCGGTTGACGGCGGCGCGGACGTGTTCGTCCACTACAGCGCGATCGACATGCCGGGTTACAAGTCGCTCGAGGAGAACGCTCGGGTCGAGTTCGAGGTCACTCAGGGGCAGAAGGGACCGCAGGCCGAGGGCGTGCGGCTCGTGGAGGGCTGAGCGCCCCTGCCGCTCGACGGCGGCCCGGTCCCTCGCGGGGCAGGGCCGCCGTTCGCGTGTCCGGGCGGGCTGGGCGTCCGTCGCGGGGCCCGGACGGGTGGGCCACGGCGCCCGGACGTGTGGGCCGCGGCTTGCACTCGCACCCGGTGAGTGCTAATCATGGAGTTAGCACTCTGACTACGTGAGTGACAAGCATCGAGGGCAGCCGGTGAGGCTCCGGATGCGGCGGAAGGGTCCGCCGTACGCCGGGACCGTCCGTCGCGGGCACCGTCTCCGCCCTCGTCAGCCACCCCGTTCCGGGAGGACCTGACCGTATGTCCAAGATGATCGCTTTCGACGAGGAGGCACGGCGCGGCCTCGAGCGTGGCATGAACCAGCTCGCCGACGCCGTCAAGGTGACGCTCGGCCCGCGCGGCCGCAACGTCGTCCTCGAGAAGAAGTGGGGCGCGCCCACCATCACCAACGATGGTGTGAGCATCGCCAAGGAGATCGAGCTCGAGGACCCGTACGAGAAGATCGGCGCCGAGCTCGTCAAGGAGGTCGCGAAGAAGACGGACGACGTCGCCGGTGACGGTACGACGACCGCGACCGTCCTCGCGCAGGCGCTGGTCCGCGAGGGTCTGCGCAACGTCGCCGCCGGCGCCAACCCGATGGCCCTGAAGAAGGGCATCGAGCGCGCCGTCGAGCTCGTCAGCGAGCAGCTGCTCAACCAGGCCAAGGACGTCGAGACCAAGGAGCAGATCGCCTCGACGGCGTCCATCTCCGCGGCCGACACCCAGATCGGCGAGCTGATCGCCGAGGCCATGGACAAGGTGGGCAAGGAAGGCGTCATCACCGTCGAGGAGAGCAACACCTTCGGGCTCGAGCTCGAGCTCACCGAGGGCATGCGCTTCGACAAGGGCTACATCTCGCCGTACTTCGTCACCGACCCCGAGCGCATGGAGGCCGTCCTGGACGACCCCTACGTGCTCATCGTCAACAGCAAGATCTCGTCCGTGAAGGACCTGCTCCCGCTGCTGGAGAAGGTCATGCAGTCCGGCAAGCCGCTGGCGATCATCGCCGAGGACGTCGAGGGCGAGGCCCTGGCCACGCTCGTCGTCAACAAGATCCGTGGCACCTTCAAGTCCGTCGCCGTCAAGGCCCCGGGCTTCGGTGACCGCCGCGAGGCGATGCTGGCCGACATGGCCATCCTCACCGGTGGCGAGGTGATCTCGGAGAAGGTCGGCCTGAAGCTGGAGAACGCCGACCTGTCCCTGCTCGGCCGCGCCCGCAAGGTCGTGGTCACCAAGGACGAGACCACCATCGTCGACGGCGCCGGTGACGCCGACCAGATCGCCGGGCGGGTCAACCAGATCCGCGCCGAGATCGAGCGCACCGACTCCGACTACGACCGCGAGAAGCTCCAGGAGCGCCTCGCGAAGCTGGCCGGTGGTGTCGCGGTCATCAAGGCCGGTGCGGCGACCGAGGTCGAGCTCAAGGAGCGCAAGCACCGCATCGAGGACGCGGTTCGCAACGCCAAGGCCGCGGTCGAGGAGGGCATCGTCGCCGGCGGCGGCGTGGCCCTGATCCAGGCCGGTGCCGGCCTGTTCGAGGGCCTGGGCCTGGACGGTGACGAGGCCACCGGGGCGAACATCGTCAAGGTCGCCCTGGAGGCGCCGCTCAAGCAGATCGCGATCAACGCCGGTCTCGAGGGCGGGGTCGTGGCCGAGAAGGTCCGCGGCCTGGCCGCGGGCGAGGGCCTGGACGCGGCGACGGGTGAGTACAAGGACCTGATCAAGGCCGGGATCATCGACCCGGCCAAGGTCACCCGCTCGGCGCTGCAGAACGCCGCGTCGATCGCGGCGCTGTTCCTGACCACCGAGGCCGTCATCGCCGACAAGCCCGAGAAGAACCAGGGCGGCGGCGGTGGGGGCGACCCGACCGGCGGCATGGGCGGCATGGACTTCTGAGTCCGGGCCCGTAGTACCCGCAGTACCCGCACGTCCCGCTGGGGCGGCACCCGATCCGGGTGCCGCCCCGGCGGCGTTCGAGCGTCGTGCGCGGAGTTCACGCTCCGGCGTGAACGTCCGCGCACGGCCCGGCCTCACCCGTAGAGGCCGGGCGCCCGGGCTGCCCGCTCCCCCAGCGCCGCCCGCAGTTCGACCGGCGCCAGTGCCTCCCCGTCCGGCGCCAGCGCCCAGAGGGCGGTCTCGGCGTGCAGCAGGTCGCCGAACCTGGCCTCGACGACCGTCCGGCCGGGGCCGTCCGGCTCGCGGCGCAGCACCGCCACCGCGGCCTCGGCCAGCTCCTCGACCTGCCCGTCGAGCACCCGGGCCACGACCACCACGCCCGGCAGGTCGGCCAGGAACGCCGCCCGGCGGCGCTGCCAGAGCTGCTCCAGGTCGACGCCGTCCGGGCGGACGGCGGGCTCGGGCAGCTCCTCGGCCTCGGCGATCCGGGACACCCGGTAGGTCCGGTCCGCGCCGCCGTCCAGGGCGAGCAGGTACCACTGGCCGGCCGCCTCGACCAGCCCGACCGGGTCGACGGTGCGCCACCGCGGCTCACCGCCCCGCCCGGAGGCGTAGCGCAGCCGCAGCCGGTTGCCGGCGAACACCGCCCGCTGCACCGCGGCCAGCCGCTCCTCCGGCGCCGGGTCCCGCAGCCACCCGCCGCGGCGCACCAGCACCCGCCCGGCCGCGCCCTCGGCGCGGGCCCGCGCGGTCTCCGGCAGCGCCGCCACGACTTTGCGGATCGCCGACGAGAACGCCGGCCCCATGCCCAGCGCGTCCGAGGTGGCCCGGACGGGGGAGGTCAGCAGGGCGACGGCCTCGTCCGGGGTGAGCCCGGTCAGGTCGGTGGAGAAGCCGGGCAGCAGCGCGAACCCGCCGGCCCGGCCGCGCTCGGCGTAGACCGGGATGCCCGCCACCGACAGCGCCTCGACGTCGCGCAGCACGGTCCGGGTGGACACCTCCAGCTCCGCGGCCAGCGCGCCGGCGGTCATCCGGCCGCGGTGGCGCAGCAGCAGGACCAGGGACAGCAACCGGTCGGCGCGCACGTCCCGGACTCTGCCAGCGAATCACGACAGTAGGTGTCGTCATTCGACGGCAGGGTCCTCCCCATGACGCACGCCGACACCGATCCCCGCCCCCGCTACTCCGACGCCCTGGACTGGGTCGGCGCCCTGGTCGCCGGGGTGCGACCCGAGCAGCGGACCGCACCCACCCCGTGCCCGGAGTTCGACGTCCGCACGCTGGTGGGGCACCTGGTGGCGGCCGTCCGGCGGTCGATCGCGCTCGGCGAGGGCCGCGACCCGCGCGAGGTGCCCCGGGTCGCCACCGACGTCGCCGACGACGACTGGGCGCCGACCTGGGAGCGGACAACCAAGCGGGCCCGGGAGGCGTGGTCCGACCCGGCCCGGCTGGACGCCCTGGTCACGGCGCCGTGGGGGAAGGTCCCCGGCCGGGCCGCGGTGTGGGCCGGTCTCAACGAGGTCCTCGTGCACGGCTGGGACCTGGCCGTGGCGACCGGCCAACCGGCCGAGGCGGACCCGGCGCTGGCGCAGGCCGTGCTGGTCGCCGCCCAGCGGGCGATCCCGGCGGAGCCGCGGGGCGGGCAGGTCCCGTTCGCGCCCCCGGTGCCGCCCGCCCCGAACGCGGGGCCGACCGAGCGGCTGGCCAACTGGTCCGGCCGCTCCCGGTCCGCCGTGCCCGGGGGAGGCGCGGCGTAGCCCCGCGCCGCGGGGCGGCCCCGCTCGTGGGGCCGGGGCCGCCCCGTCGGCAACCTCCTCCCCCAGGACTCGGCGCGAGCGGATGGGCGCCGTCGCCTGCCGGCCGGGTCAGCTCGCGCACGTCGTGCGTCGCGCAGACCCTCGGGGTTCCTCGCAGCCCGTCGGCGGGCTGCGAGGACACCACACGGGCTGCGACGTCGGCCCGGCTGGCCTGGCACCCGACGGTGTCAGGCCGCAGCGCCCTCCTCGGGCACCAGCACCCAGGCGGCGATGTAGAGCAGCGCGCCGGAGCCGGCACCGAGCACGGTCAGCGCGACCAGCCCGAGCCGGACCAGGGTCGCGTCGACCCCGAGGGCGGCGGCCAACCCGCCGCACACCCCGCTGAGCATCCGGTCGGAGCGGCTGCGGCGCAGCTCGAACCGGGAACGGGCCGACGGTGCTGGCGGGGTCGGCGGCACCGGCGGGGTCGGCGGCACCGGAGCGACGGGGGGCAGGGCCTGGTCGGTCATCTGTTCCATGCCATCGAGCCTGCCGCTGCGAGGCCGTCCCGACATCGGGGTCGGCCCGGAGCCGGCCCCGGAGGTCCACCCGAACCAGGTCGGGGTCGGTGCGGCGCAGCTCCGAGGACCGACCCGGAGCCGACCCTTCCCGGACCCCGGGTCGGGCACCGGCGGGGGCCCGGGGGTCGTCGCGGCCGTGGGCCGGGGTCGTCCTCGTGCGGAGGCCGCCGCCCGACCGGCCGCGGGTCCCGGGTGACCGCCGGCACGCACGGAGCCGCGCCCGACCCCTCCTCGGGGTCGGGCGCGGTCCCTCGACCGGGGTACGACGCTGGACCCCGGTCCCTGCTACGGGTCAGTCCTGCTGGTACGGAGCCTTGTAGCCCTCCGCCTCGGGGGCGGTGAACAGCGGCGCCACCTCGGTCAGCCCGCCCTCGGCGGCCGGGTCGACCTGGGCGATGTAGACACCGCGGGTGGGCGGCGACCCGGGCGAGCTGTAGTCCAGCTCGGTGACCAGGTCCTCGGTGTTCACCGCGTCCAGGGTGGTCAGCGCCTCGGCCACGCCGGCCCGGCTGAGGTCACCGTTCTCGCAGGCCCGCTCCAGCACCGCCTGCCACACCATGCCCTCGACGTAGCCGGTGTGCACGCCGGCGTTCAGCGGCGAGCCGGGGTAGCTCTCCTTGTAGGCGTTGGCGACCTCGACCGCCTTCGGGGTCTGCGAGGAGAACGGCGGGCTGGACGCGGCGACGTACAGGTTGCCCAGCGCGTCCGCGGCCGGGCTGTCCAGCAGCGCCGGGTCGAAGGTCGGGTTGTTGCCCAGCACCGGCACGTTCAGCCCGAGCGCCGAGTTCGCCGCCAGCGCCGAGGCCGTCTGGCTCGGCGTCGTGGTCAGCACGATGGCCTTGACCCCGTCGCCGCGCAGGCCGGTGACGATGCCGGTCAGGTCGTTGTCGGTCGAGGTGATCTTGGCTTCGCGGACGGTCATCCCGTGCTGCTGGGCGTAGTACTGCGAGCCCTTCAGGCCGTTGCCGCCGTACTCGCCGTCGATGTAGATGTGACCGATGGTGTCGCCGTCGGCGATCAGGCCCTGCTGCTGCATGTAGGCCAGCCCGTTGACGATCTCCAGGTCGTAGGTGGTGCCGATCATCATGATGCTCGGGTTGTTGAGCACCTCGCTGGACCACGAGGCCGGGGCGGCGAGCATGTTGTCGTCGATCAGGTTCTGCTTGAGCGCGGCCAGCACCGGCGAGCCCAGCAGCTGCACCATGCCGAGCACCTTCGGCTCCAGCTGCGGGTAGAGCGTCTTGGCCGTGTCGGCCTTGTAGCCGTGGTCGACGACCTCCAGGGCGATCTGCCGGTCGCAGATCCCGCCGGCGGCGTTGACGTCGTCGGCCCACAGCTGGTTGCCGGCGTTCAGTCCGGCGCCCAGGTTCTTGAACGGGCCGGTGTTGTCGCCCATGACCCCGAGCGTGATCGTCGTGTCGTCCACGCCGACGTCGGTCGTCACCCCGCCGGCCCCGGCGCCGGCCTCGGTGGTCTGGTCGGCGGTGCTGCCGCAGCCGGCCAGCACCATCGCGCTCGCCAGTGCGCCGGCGAGCACCGCCGTCCGCCCTGCTCTACGCCCTAGGATCATCGTCGTTCCTCTCGGGGGTGGTTCGCCCGCCGGAGCCGGCAGGGACAGCTTGAGGTCTGCGGCGGGCGAGGATCCGCCGGCCGATGGCGGCCGCGCCGCCGGGTTCGAAGAGCACCACGAGCACCACCGCGGTGCCGTAGACGAAGGCGCTGAGCACCACCGCGGTCAGCCCGCCGAACTGGGCGCCGGCGAACCAGCCGAACTCGTTCGCGCCGAGCAGGAAGAACTGCTGCAGCCCGTAGACCACGATCGCGCCGAACACCGCGCCGGGCACCGAGCCCAGCCCGCCGATGATCACGATGGCCAGGAAGGCGATGGCCACGGTCAGCGAGTAGTTGCCGGTGAACTCGTTCTCGTCCGGTTTGACCAGGTCGAGCCACAGCGCGGTCATCACCCCGGCGAGCCCGGCGTAGGCCGAGGAGACGACGAACGCGCCGGCCTTGACCCGGGTGACGTTGATGCCCATCGCGGTGGCCGCGGCCTCGTTGTCGCGCACCGCCCGCCAGGCCCGGCCGATCCGGCTGCGCACCGCGCCGCGGGCCAGCAGGTAGGCCAGCACGGCCAGGACCAGGAACAGGAACCAGAGCCGCTGCTGCTTCTGGATGGCCACGCCGAGGATGGTCGGCGCCGGCTGGCTGTTGGCGAACTCGAAGCCGAACAGCTCGAAGTTCGGCGGCGTCCGCCCGGACGAGGTGCCGCCGGTCAGCGACTCCAGCGACTGCCCCAGCCACAGCCCGAGGAACACCAGCGACAGCGACGCCACGCCCAGGTAGATCCCGCGCAGCCGGCCGGCGACCGGGGCGAAGGCCAGCCCGAGCAGCCCGGCGATCACCACCGCGCCGATCATCCCGAGCAGCGGCGGCAGCCCCAGGGCGACCAGGTCGGCCTCCGGCTCGCCGGACAGCACCGCGTAGGAGACCGCTCCGACCAGCAGGAAGAACGGGTGCGCCAGGGACAGCTGGCCGGCCTGGCCGACCAGCAGGGTCAGCCCGATCCCGCCGACCGCGCCGATCAGGATGTACTGGGCGACCTTGAGGTAGGCCACCTCGGTGCCGACCGCCACCGGCAGCAGCACCAGCGCGACGATCAGCAGCGCGGTGCCGCCGATCGCCCACCAGTTGCGCTGCCGGGGCGCGGCGGGCGGGCGCGGGGTCGCCGGCGCGGCCTTGACCAGCGTGTCAGACACGACTGAGCTCCTTCGTCCCGAACAGCCCGGAGGGCCGGACGACCAGCACCACCAGCATCACCAGGAACACCGCGCTCTTGGAGAACTCGAAGGAGATGTACTGCGCGGACAGCGCCTCGGTGAGCCCGACGACGATCCCGCCGACCACCGCCCCGGCCGTGGAGTCCAGCCCGCCGAGGATCGCGGCCGGGAACGCGATCAGCGCGATCGCGTGCGTGCCCCGGCCCAGCCCGGCGCCGGAGAAGTCCTGGGTGGCGATGAACAGCACCGCCACCCCGGCCAGCGCGCCGGCCACCAGCCAGGCCGTCGCGGTCACCCGCGAGCTGCGGATGCCCATCAGCGCCGCGGCCTCCCGGTTCTCCGCCTGGGCGCGCATCGCGACGCCCCAGCTGGAGTAGCGGAAGGCCAGCAGGAACGCGGTGATCAGGACGGCCCCGACGACCAGCGCGATGGCCTGCGTGCGGAAGATCGTCACCGCCCCGAGCTGGATCGGCTGGGCGTCGTAGGGGTCGCCGATGAACGGGATGTCGGCGCCCACCCGGCGGACGATCTCCTCGGTGATGATCACGTCGATGCCGATGGTGAGCAGGGCCAGGCTGTTGTGGTCGGCGGCGCGGGCGTTGGCCAGGAACACCCGCTCGATCAGCAGCCCGGCCAGCGCGGCCGCGGCGATGCCGACCACCGCCGCCCCCGCCCAGCCGAGGGTGTCGCGCAGCTCGAAGACCAGGAACCCGCCGACCAGCACCAGCGAGCCGTGCGCGAAGTTGATCACTTCGGTGGCCTTGTAGATGACCACGAAGCCGAGCGCGAGCAGGGCGTAGACCGCGCCCTTGCCCAGACCGTTGACCAGCAGCTGGACGAACGTGTTCACGACGGCTCCCCGTTCGCTCGGCCCTCGTCCGCGGAGTCCTCGGAGGTGCCGAGGTAGGCCCGGATGACCTCCGGGTCGGACTGCACCCGGGCCGGCTCGCCGTCGGCGATCAGCCGGCCGAAGTCGAGCACGCTGACCCGGTCGGCGATGCCCATCACCAACCCCATGTCGTGCTCGACCAGCAGCACCGAGATGCCGAGCGCGTCGCGCAGGTCGGTGATGGTCACCGCCATCTCGGCGGTCTCGGTGGCGTTCAGCCCGGCGGCCGGCTCGTCGAGCAGCAGCAGGGTCGGCTCCACGGCCAGCGCGCGGGCGATGTCCACCCGCTTGGCCACCCCGTAGGGCAGCGCGGCCACCGGCACGTCGAGCCGGTCGGCCAGGCCGAGGAACGCGCAGATCTCCTCGACCCGGGCGGCGTGCCGGCGCTCGGCGCGGACCACCCACGGCGGTCGCAGCCCGCCGGAGAGGAACCCGCCGGTGGTCAGCACGTGCCGGCCGGTCATCACGTTGTCCCGGACCGTCGAGCCGGGCGAGAGCGCGATGTTCTGGAACGACCGGCCGATGCCCAGCCCGGCCAACCGGTGCGGGGCCGTCGAGGTGAGCACGTGGTCGCCGAACCGGACCTGACCGGCGGTCGGCTTGTACAGCCCGCTGATCACGTTGAAGCAGCTGGACTTGCCGGCGCCGTTCGGGCCGATCAGGGCGTGCACCGTGCCCGGCACGACGGTGAAGCTGACGTCGTCCAGGGCGGTGATGCCGCCGAAGGTCAGCGTGACGCCCTCCACCGCCAGCTCGCGCACGTCGTCGCGCAGGCCGGGGGTGGCGGGGCCGGCGTGGCTCCCGGTCCCGCCGCGCTCCACGGTCTCGTCCACGGCGGCCTCGCCGCCCGCGCCGGCGCTCATCCGGCCCACCGCGACAGCGTCCGGCGGGGCCGGTGCGCCTTGGCCTCGGCGGCCTCGTTGGCCGCCTGCTCCTGGGACTCGGCGTGCCCGCCGAGGTAGAGCTGCTGGACCTCGTCGGATGCGGCCAGCTCGGCGGCCGGGCCGGACAGCGCGATCCGGCCGACCTCCAGCACCGCGGCGTGGTCGGCCACCTGCAGCGCCATCGTCGCGTTCTGCTCGACCAGCACCACCGCGGTGCCCTGGGCGTGGATCTCCCGGATGATCCGGGCGATCCGGCCGACCATCTGCGGGGCCAGGCCGAGCGAGGGCTCGTCGAGCAGCAGCAGCGACGGGCTCGACATCAGCGCCCGGCCGATGGCCAGCATCTGCTGCTCGCCGCCGGAGAGCAGACCGGCCCGCTGGCCCGAGCGCTCGGCCAGGACCGGGAACAGCGCCTGCACCCGCTCCCGGGCCTCCGACCGGGCGCTCGCCGAGCGCGCACCCAGGCCACCGGCCCGCAGGTTGTCCTCGACGGTCATCCGGGCGAACACCTGCCGCCCCTCGGGCACCGCGACCACCCCGCGCCGGACCACCACCGCCGGGTCGAGCCGGTCGATCCGCTCGCCGGAGACCAGGATCTCGCCCGCGGTGATCGCGCCGCGGTGCAGCCGGAGGGTGCCGGACACCGCGCGCAGCAGCGTCGACTTGCCGGCGCCGTTGCCACCGAGCACCGCCAGCACGCCGTCGTCGGGCACCTCGACGTCCACGCCGTCGAGGGCATGCACCGAGCGCCCGTACCGCACGGAGAGGCCCCGCACGCTCAGCACGGGTGGGTACCCGCTCGTCGCTCCACGTCGAGCTCCTTCGCTCAGGCGGCCCCCGTTCGGCCGATCGCGCACATCGTGTTGGCCACCACAGCGATCAGGCACCCCCACGTGGAGAGGGGCACCCCGGAAAGTTGACACTCCGTTATCCGCCGGCCGCCGAACCGTCGCTCATCCTCGAGCCCGGTCCCAGCGGCGCAGCCCGTGCGGCGCAGCGGGCCACCCCACCCGCGATGGTTGCGGGAACACCCAAGATCGCCTGGCCCGGGTGGTGGCCGGGCGGGCCGCCGTCGCAGCGCATGGGGTGTCGCGCAGCGCCTGTGGTCCCGTCGCAGCCCGCCG
>JASLAP010000337.1 GCA_030147065.1 Pseudonocardia sp.
CCCACACCCGCGCGCCCTGCTCCATCGGGACGTAGAGCTCCCAGCCCAGCTCCCCGACGTAGGAGATCCGCGAGGCCAGCACCTCGACGTTGCCCAGCTCGATGCGCCGGCAGGTGAGGAACCCGAACCCGTCGTGGGAGACGTCGGCGTCGGTGAGGCGGCCGAGGATGTCGCGGGCCCGCGGGCCCCACAGCCCGATCGTGGTGAACGCCGAGGTCTGGTCCACGACCGCGGCGCCGTCGGGCAGGTGGTCGGCGAACCACTTGAGGTCGGCCATGCCGTGCGCGCCGCCGGTGACCACCCGGTAGCGGTCGTGGGCCAGCCGCATCACGGTGAGGTCCGAGCGGAAGCCGCCCTTCCCGTCCAGCACCGGTGTGTAGATCACCCGACCGTCGGCCACGTCGGCCTGGGCCACGACGATGCCCTGCACGGCCTGCGCCGCGGCCGGCCCGACGATGTCGAACACGGCGAACGCGGACAGGTCCACGATGCCGGCCCGCTCGCGCATCGCGAGGTGCTCGGCGTTGATGATCGGCGACCACCAGCGGGAGTCCCACTCGTGCTCGCGCGGCATGACCCGGTCGCCGTACTCGCCGAGCAGTGCCTCGTTCGACCGGTACCAGAACGGCCGCTCCCAGCCGACGGTCTCGAAGAACTCGGCGCCGGCGGCGCGCTGCGCCGCGTGCATGGGCGCGAGGCGCTTGCCGCGCTCGCCGGACCACTGCTCGCCGGGGTGCACGATGCCGTAGGTCTTGTTGAACGCCTCGGACGTGCGGGACCGCACGTAGGCCCGGGTGCGCTGGTGCGGGTAGAACCGCGCGATGTCGGCGTGGTGCACGTCGATCTCGGAGTGCCCGTGGGTCATCCACTCCGCGACCGCGCGCCCGACGCCGGGTCCCTCCTTGATCCACACCGCTGCCGCCGACCACAGGCCCTTGACCTCGGGTGTCTCCCCGAGCAGCGGCCCGCCGTCCGGGGTCAGCGAGAGCAGGCCGTTGATCGCGTAGCGGATCTCGGCCCCGTCGGCGCCGAGCGCGTCGGGCATCAGCTCGTAGGCCTGCTCCAGCTGCGGGTCGAAGTCGTCGGCGGTGAACGGCATCTCGGTGGGCGAGAGCTTCGCCTGGTCGATGGACGGGATCTCCTCGGCGTCGAGCAGGATCGGGCGGTGGGCGTAGGAGCCGACCTCCATGTCGGCGCCGTGCTGGCGCTCGTAGCAGAACGTGTCCATGTCGCGGACGATCGGGAACGAGATCTCGCCCGGGCGCTCGGTGAGCTGGGGGATCGGCCCGACCGAGATCATCTGGTGCACCGCGGGGGTGAGCGGGATCGACGCGCCGGCCATCGCGGCCAGCTTCGGGCTCCACACGCCGCAGGCGATGAGCACGGTCTCGGCCTCGATGTCGCCGCCGGTGGTGCGCACGCGGCGGATCCGGCCCCGCTCGACGTCCATGCCGACGACCTCGACGGTCGACACGACGGTGAGCGCGCCGAGCGCCAGCGCGGACTCGCGGAACAGCGTGCCCGCGCGCAGCGAGTCGACCACGCCGACCGAGGGGCACCAGAACGCGCCGAGGATCTTGTCCTTGTCCAGGAACGGCACGCGCGTGACGACCTGCTCCGGCGTCACGAGCTCGGCCGGGACGCCCCACGCCCGCGCCGAGGACATCCGCCGGCGCAGCTCCTCCATCCGCTCCTCGGTGCGGGCGACCTCGTAGCCCCCGGACTCGGTGAACACGCCCAGCTCCCGGTACTGGCGCACCGAGTCCAGGGTGAGGTCGGCCAGCTCGCGGGAGTGGTCGACCGGGAAGATGAAGTTCGAGGCGTGCCCGGTGGAACCGCCCGGGTTGGGCAGCGGGCCCTTGTCGATCTGGACGATGTCGCGCCAGCCGAGCCGGGCGAGGTGGTGCACGAGGCTGTTGCCGACGATGCCGGCGCCGATCACGACGACGCGGGCGGTGGTGGGGACGTTCACCATGGGGCTCTCCCTCTAATCGCCGAGCTCGCGGCGGCGGCGGGTCACGTACTCCGAGAGCTCGTCGCGGACCGCGTCATCCAACGGCGGCGGTTCGTACTCGTCGAGCTTCTTGCGCGAGAGTTCGCGGGCGCGGGCGGCGGCGTCCTTGCCGCCGCCCCGCATCCAGCGGTCGTAGTTGTCGGAACTGTTGACGAACGGCCGGTAGAAGCAGGTGCGGAAGCGTTCCATCGTGTGGGCCGCGCCGAGGAAGTGGCCGCCGTGGCGAACCTCGTCGTGCGCGTCGAAGGCCAGTGCCGCCTCGTCGATCTCCAGCGGGGTGAACTCGTGCTGCAGCATCTCGAGCACCTGGCAGTCGAGCACGAACTTCTCGTAGCTCGCCACCAGCCCGCCCTCCAGCCAGCCCGCGGAGTGCATCACCCAGTTGATGCCCGCCAGGAAGGTCGGGAGCATGGTCATCAGCGACTCGTAGCCGGCCTGGGCGTCGGCCGTCTGGCTCGAGGTGAGGCCGCCACCGGAGCGCACCGGGAGCCCGAAGCGGCGGGCGATCTGCCCCGTGCAGAGCAGCCCGATCGCCGACTCGGGGGTGCCGAAGCAGGGCGACCCGGACTGCATGTCGATGTTCGACAGGAACGACCCGAAGATCACCGGGCAGCCCGGGCGGATCAGCTGGGCCAGCGCGATCCCGGTCAGCGCCTCGGCCATCTGCTGGGCCAGCGCCGCCGGGATCGACACCGGCGACATCGCACCCATCAGCAGGAACGGCGTGATCACCACGGCCTGGTTGGCCTCGCAGTAGGCGAACTGCGCCTCGAGCATGCGCTCGTCCCAGCGCAGCGGGGAGTTGCAGTTGATCAGTGAGATGGTGGCCGGCGTGCGCTCGACCGCCTCCCGGCCACCGAAGAGGATCTCGGTCATCGCCAGCGTGTCCGCGGCGTTGGCACCGGACACCACGTTGCCCATGTAGATCTTGTCGGTGAGCGTCTGCAGCGCGAAGGTCATGTCCAGGTGCCGCGAGTCGAGCGGGGTGTTCTCGGGCTCGCAGATGATCCCGCCCGCCGAGTCGAGCACCGGGAAGCTCTGGGCGAGGCGGGCGAAGTTCTGGAAGTCGTCCATCGTGGCGTCGCGACGCACGTCGCCCTCGCGCACGAACGGCGGGCCGTAGACGGCTCCGAACGCCATGGCGTCGTCGCCGATGTGGACGGAGTTCGCCGGGTTTCGCGCCTGCACGTCGAACGAGCGCGGCGCCTTGGCCACCTGCTCGAGCACGAAGTCGGGGTCGAAGCGGACGATCCCGGCGCCGTCGGAGTCCTCGACCTTCTGCCCGGCCCGGCGGAACAGCTCCAGCGCCCGTTCGTCGCCGAACTCGACCCCGATCTCCGACACCAGCCGGCGCCAGCCGCCCTCGAGGGTGCTCATCGCGTCCTCGGAAAGGATCTCGTAGCGGGGCATTCCGTTGCGGAACATGCGCGTTCTCCGCTCGTCACGGGTTCTGCTGGGTCACTTCCGGCTCTTGACGAGCCGTGCGACCGGCGTCACAGTAACCGCGATTCCAGGAACAGCGGTTCCACAATGTGAAACTTTTGAACACGGGTTTGAGGCGGATCGCATGGCGACGCAGACGGGCAGCCAGGCCGTCGAACGCGCGAGTGCCCTGCTCGGCGTCATCGTCGAGTCCGGGACGCCGCGCACCTTCAGCTCGCTGGTCGACGAGCTAGGCCTGGCGAAGTCCACCACCTCCCGGCTCCTGCACGCGCTGGAGCGCAGCCGGCTGGTGCACCGCGACCGGGCCGGGGCGTTCCGCCCGGGCGCACTGTTCTCGCTGCACGCCGCCCGGCCCAGCGCGCTGCACGACCTGTCCGAGCTCGCCCGGCCGACCATGGAGCACCTCTCGGAGCTCTCCCGGGAGACGGTGAACCTCGCCGTTCCGCGCGGCGGTGCGCTCGTGCAGATCGACCAGGTGGCCAGCCGCTACCGGGTCGGTTCCGGGAGCTGGGTCGGGGTGGACGTGCCCGCGCACTGCACGGCACTGGGCAAGGTGCTCTACGCCTTCGGTGCGCTCGCCCTCCCGCCCGGCGACCTCGAGCGCCGCACCGCGCACTCGCCCGTCGACCGCGCCCAGTTCGAGCACGCCCTCGTCGAGGTGCGCCGCCGCGGCTGGGCCGGGTCGCTGGACGAACTGGAGCTGGGGCTCACCGCCGTCGGCGCACCCGTACGGGCCGTCGACGGCGCCGTCGTGGCCGCCGTCTCGGTGTCCGGACCGACGAACCGCATCAACGAGTACGGAATCACGCGACTCGGCGACCTCCTGGTGGCCGAGCTCCGCGGCCTGTCGGCGCTGCTGGGGCACCACCCCGCACGGAAGGACGTGCCATGACCGATCACGCAGAGATCTTGCGCGGCCTCTACGACGAGACCCTCGTCGGCAACAAGCCGCGCGTGCTCGAGCTGACCAGAGAAGGGATCGCCACCGGCCTCACACCGGAGTCGATGCTGTTCGACGCGCTGATCCCGTCGCTGGAGGAGGTCGGCGCCCGCTTCGAGCGCGGTGACTTCTTCGTGCCCGAGATGCTCGTGGCCGGCAAGGCGATGAGCGGGGCGCTGGACATCCTGCGCCCGCTGCTGGCCGAGACCGGCGCCCGCACGGTCGGCACGTTCCTGATGAGCACCGTCAAGGGCGACGTGCACGACATCGGCAAGAACCTGGTGAACATCATGCTCGAGGGCGCCGGGTTCCACGTGATCGACCTGGGCGTGCAGGTCTCGCCGGAGAAGGTGATCGCCGGGATCCGCGAGCACAACCCGGACATCGTGGGCTTCTCCGCGTTCCTCACCACGACCATGCCGATGTTCAAGGCCAACATCAACGCGCTGCAGAAGGCGGGCCTGCGCGACCAGGTGATCGTGATGGTCGGCGGCGCCCCGGTCACCCAGGAGTACGCCGACGCGGTCGGGGCGGACGGGTACGCCGCCGACGCCGCCACCGCCGTCCGCAAGGCCAAGGAACTGCTCGCCGCTCGCCGCTCCGCCGTGGGGGTCTGATGCACACCGTTCTGCGCTCCGCGTCCCGTGAGGTCGTCATCGGCGGCGACCAGCCGTTCTGCCTGATCGGGGAGCGCCTCAACCCGACCGGCCGCAAGATCTTCGCCGAGCAGCTGCGCCGCGGCGACCTCTCGCGCATCGCGATCGACGTCGCGCAGCAGGTCGCCGCCGGCGCGACGATGCTGGACGTCAACATGGGCATCCCGCTCGTGGACGAGGCCGAGCTGCTCGCGAAGGCCGTCACGATGGTGCAGGAGCTCACCGACCTGCCGCTGGTCATCGACTCCTCGGTCGTCGAGGCGCTCGAGGCCGGGCTCTCCGCGTACCGGGGCAAGGCGCTGGTCAACTCGGTGACCGGCGAGCGTGAGCGGCTCGACGCGATCCTGCCGATCGTCGCCCGGCACGGGGCGGCGGTGATCGCCCTGCCCAACGAGGAGGACGAGATCCCCGACGAGCCGCAGCGCCGGCTGGAGATCACCAAGAAGATCCTCGACATCGCGGTCGGCGAGTACGGCATCCCGATCGAGGACATCGTCATCGACCCGCTGGCGATGCCGGTGGGGGCCGACACCACGCTGGTGAACACCACCCTGCGCACCATCGAGCTGATCCGCGACGAGTTCGGCCTCAACATGACCCTCGGCGCCTCCAACGTCTCGTTCGGCATGCCCGGACGCCCGGCGCTGGGCGCGGCGTTCCTGCCGATGGCGATGCACGCCGGCCTGACCAGCGCGATCATGGACGTGCGTGCGCCGCAGATCGTCGAGGCGGTCAAGGCCGCGGACCTGCTGCTCGGCAACGACGAGTGGGGCGCGGCCTGGATCGCGCGGTCCCGGGCCGCGGCCGCCGCGGAGAAGGCCGCGGCCGAGAAGGCCACGGCGGGGAAGACGGCCTGAGGATGTCGAACCCGACGGTGACCGCCCCGCCCGATCCCCTGCAGCCGGATCCGCCCCGGCCCGAGCCGCCTCCGCCGGACCGGGTGCGCATCCGCTTCGAACCCGACGGAGCGCGGCCCCGCGAGGTGCGGGTGCCCGCCGGGGCCACCCTCTTCGACGCCGCCAGCTGGAACGGCATCGCGGTCGACTCCACCTGCGGCGGGCACGGCACGTGCCGCAAGTGCCGGATGCGGGTCGTCGAGGGCGAGGTGCCGGTGTCGCGGCTCGACCCGCGGGCGTTCGGCCCGGACGAGCTGCGCGCCGGGTGGCGCCTCGCCTGCCGCGCGCGGGCCGAGCAGGACCTGCGGGTCGAGGTGCCACCGCTGGTCACCCGGCCGAAGGCGGCCACCGTCGGCGTCGGACGGCAGGTGATCCTGCGGCCGGCCGTGCAGAAGCGGTGTGTGACGCTGACCGAGCCGACCCTCGCCGACCAGCGCACGGACGTCGAACGCCTGCGCGACGCGCTGCCGGACCTGGAGCTGCGGGTCGGCCTGCCGGCGATCCGCGACCTGGCCCGGGCCCTCCGGTCGAGCGAGGGCGCCGACGTCACCGTCACGGCGGTGGTGGTCGACGACGTGCTCGTCGACGTCGAGCCCGGCGACACCAGCGAGCGGTTGTTCGGCATCGCCTTCGACCTGGGCACGACGACCGTCGTGGCGACCCTGCTGGACCTGGCCACGGGCACCCCGGTCGCCGTCGCGTCCCTGCTCAACCCGCAGCAGCCCTTCGGCGCCGATGTGATCACCCGGATCAGCGCGACGATGATGGACCCCGACGCGCTCGGCCGACTCACCGAGCTCGCCCACGAGGGCCTCGACCAGCTCGTCGGCGAGGTGTGCGCCGACGGCGGGGTCGACCGGCACGAGGTCTACGAGATCGCGCTCGCCGGCAACGCCACGATGTCCCACCTCGCGCTCGGCCTGGACCCGGAGCCGTTGGGCGTCGCCCCGTTCATCATGGCCGCGCGGTCGTTCGAGGACCTCACGGCCGCCGACCTCGGCGTCGGCGTGCACCCGCGGGCCCGCGCGTACGTGTTCCCGGCGCTCGGCGCCTACGTCGGCGGCGACATCGTCGCGGGCGCGCTCGCGTCCGGGATGGACCGCGACCGCCGGATCCGGTTGTTCATCGACATCGGCACGAACTGCGAGATCCTGCTGGCCGCCGGCGACCGGTTGCTCGCCACGGCGGCCCCCGCCGGTCCGGCGTTCGAGGGTGCGGCCATCCGCTGCGGGATGCGGGCCGCGCCGGGCGCGGTCGAGGGCGTGAAGATCAGCGACGAGGACGTGCTGCTGCAGGTCATCGGCGATGTCGCGCCGGTCGGGCTGGCCGGGTCCGGGCTGGTCGACGCCGTCGCGGCGATGGTCACCGCCGGGCTCGTCGACGCCTCGGGGCGCCTGGTCGCGCCCGACGCCCCGGGGGTCCCGCCCGGCCTGGCCACGCGGCTGCGGCAGGTCGGCCAGGAGCGGGTGTTCGTGCTGGCGTCCCGGGGCGTCGACACGGGCGCCCGGCTGGGTGACGACCCGGCCGGGTGGCTGTACCTGTCCCAGCGCGACATCCGCGAGCTGCAGTTCGCCAAGGCGGCCATCGCGACCGGCTGGATGCTGCTGCTCGAGGAGCAGGGGCTCACCGCCGCGGACGTCGCGCAGGTGCTGCTCGCCGGCTCGTTCGGCAGCTACCTGTCCCCGGCCAGCGCGGTGCGGCTCGGCCTGGTGCCCGACGTCGCGCCGCTGCGCATCGTCAGCGCGGGCAACGTGGCGGGGGAGGGGGCGAAGATGGCGCTGCTGTCGCTGCGCGAGCGGGCCGCGGCGCAGGCGCTGCTGGAGGAGGTGCACTACGTCGAGCTCTCCGACCGCGCCGACTTCAACGACCGGTTCGTCGAGCGCCTCGCCTTCCCGGGCTGAGGTGCCCGTCACCGGCCGGGTCGCCGTCGTGGCCTGCGGGGCGATCGCCCGCCACGTCGGCGACGTCGCCGTCCGCCGCGGCTGGCCCGTCGACGTGCATCCGCTCCCGCCGCTGCTGCACAACCGTCCGGAGCGGATCGCGGCCGCGGTCGAGGGGAGGATCCGCGAACTGCGCCCGCGCTACGCACGGGTGGCGGTCGGCTACGCCGACTGCGGCACCTACGGGGCGCTGGACGGCGTGTGCAGCCGGCTCGGAGTGGCCCGGCTGCCCGGCTCGGACTGCTACGAGGTGTTCGCCGGTGCCGCGCGCATGCGCGGGGTGCTGGAGGCCGAACCCGGCACGTACGTGCTCACCGACTACCTGGTGACGTCGTTCCACCGCTCGGTCGTCGTCGAGCTCGGCCTCGACCGGTTCCCGCAGCTCCGCGACGACTACTTCGGGCACTACCGGCGCGTCGTCTGGCTCGCCCAGCACCCGACCGCCCGCCTCCGCGCGGCGGCGGAGCGGGCGGCGGGCCTGCTCGGCCTGCCGTTGGAGGAGGTCGTCGTCGGCGACGCCCTCCTCGAACAGGCCCTGCAGGAACTGGTCAGGCCGGGGAGGTCAGCAGCTCGATGAGGTGGTCGTCGACCTCCTCGAGGTAGGTCTGCTCGAAGCCGAACAGGCCGAAGTGGCCGGCGATCGAGTGCAGCACCCGCAGCTCGCTGTTCGGGGTGAGTTCCTGCTCGGCGCGGGCGTCGCGGACCGGGAAGAACATGTCCTCGTCGATCGGCATCACGAACGTCCTGGCCGTGATCCGCCCCAGCGCCGCGGCGAGGTCGCCGCCGGTGTGGCGGGAGACGTCGCCGCGCTGCCACTTCCAGCCCTGGACCAGCAGCGAGTTCGGGTCCATCGCGCTGAACACCGCGCGGATGAACCGGTCCTTGAACTCGATCGCGGTGTCCCAGGTGACGTCGGGCAGCTCGATGTTGCGCCAGAACTCGGTCTTCCAGAACTCGGTGGACAGGCCCATGACCGCCCACAGGTCGGCGTGCCGGTCGAGCCCGCGCGCCACGTCGGTGTTCGAGGTGTACTCCCCGCCGTTCCAGCCGGGGTCGTCGGTGATCGCGTCGAGCAGGGTCTGGGTGAACAGGAAGTCGTGCGGGGTGTTGCGGGCGGTCCCGGCGATCGGGGCCGCGCGGGCGACCTTCTGCGGGAACCGGACGGCCCACTCCCAGGTCTGCTGGGCGCCCATGGAGCCGCCGATGACGGCGTGCAGCCGCTCGATGCCGAACTTCTCGCGCAGCAGCTGTTCCTGGGCGCGCACGTCGTCGCCGATGCGCACCTTCGGGAACTTCGACATCGCGATCGCGCTGTTGGGACCGTCGGCGTTGTGCGGGGAGGTCGACAGCCCGTTGCCGATCTGGTTGATCACGACGATGAAGTACTTCTCCGGGTCGAGCGCGCGGCCGGGTCCGATGTAGGCCAGTTCCCAGGTCTGCTGGGTCCCGGAGAACCAGGTCGGGACGCAGATCGCGTTGTCCTTGGCCTCGTTGAGCGTGCCGTAGGTGGCGACCGCCAGCTGCAGGTCGGGGATGACTCCGCCCTCCTCCAGCTGGAACCCGCCCAGGCTGTACAGCTCGTAGGCGCCCTGGACCTCGGGGGTGTAGAACGGGTTGCTCAGTGCCATGGAAAGCCTCTCTGCTCCACTCGGCCCGGTGCCGGTACCCCGGCTGGTTCGGTGCGTCGACCTCACCGAACCCGATGTCGACGCCGGCACCGGCGGAGTTACCCGGGTCGACGACGGCAACCTCGCCTTCCGGGGAGCCGAGAGCAGTCGCCCGCGATAACCCGGTGACGTCGGTGGTCGTCCCTGATGATGATGGCCGACGTGGCGGAGGTCGAGGTCGTCGTCGCCCATCACGAGCGGGCGACCCTGCGCGTCGGTGACGTGTTCCTGAAGATCGACGGTGATCGGACGCGCACCGACGTCGAGGTCGAGGCGATGGCAATGGCGCCGATCCCGACTCCCGAGGTCCTGTGGCGGGAGCCGCCCGTGCTCGCGCTCGCCGCCCTCCCGGGGACCGCGCTCGGCCGTCTCGGCGAGCCGTCGGTCGCCTCGTCGGCGTCGTGGGCCGCGGCGGGAGCCGCCGCCCGGATGCTGCACGACGCGCCGCTGCCGCCATGGCCCGGTCGGAGCCTGGACGAGACCGCGTCGCAGCTCGACGGCGAATGCGAGTGGCTCGTCGCGAACGGCGTCCTCCCCACCGACCTGGTCACGCGCAACCGCCGGGTCGCCGAGGCTGCGCTCCGGTCGTGGACACCGGTGTTCGCGCACGGCGACCTGCAGGTCACCCACGTGTTCGTCGACGCCGACGAGATCACCGGCGTGCTCGACTGGTCCGAGGCGGGCCAGGGCGATGCCCTGCACGACCTCGCCACCTTGACGCTCGGACACGAGGATCACCTGGGCGACGTGGTCGCCGGCTACGGCACCGACGTCGACCTCGACGCGATCCGCGCGTGGTGGTCGCTGCGGAGCCTGCTCGGGATCCGTTGGCTGGTCGCCCACGGCTTCGACCCGTTCGCGCCGGGCTGCGAGGTCGACGTGCTGAGATCCCGGATGTGAGGCCGCACGGGCCCGACGGCCGCGAGCCCCCGGAGGTCTCGTAAAGCCCGGCCGTCGTCATCACCGCCAGCACCGCCTGGCACACCGGTTGGTCCACCACCCGCAGGTCGGTCACCGGCTGCACCCGCCGAACCGCTGCCACGCCTCGTCGACCAGGTGCTGGACCCGTCCGGGGTCGGGCCGGGAGCCGGTCGAGACGAAAGGTCCGTCCGCCGGTAGCCCCGCCGCGGTGCCGGCCGTCATCCGCCCCGGGCCCGGCTGTCCCCGGGGGCGAGCAGCCCGCTGCGGCGGGCGGCGTCGACCGCATCCCGGCGGGTGCCGACCCCCAGCTTCGCGTACACCGCACGCACGTGGGTCTTGACGGTGTTCACCGTGACCGCCAGCTCGTCGGCGATCTCCTCCAGCGACAGCAGGGTGGGCAGCATGTCCAGCACCGCGTGCTCGCGCTCGGTCAGCGGCTCCGAGGGGCAGTCCGCGACCCGCTCCCGGCGCCGGGCGAGGACGTCGCGCGCCAGCGGCTGGTCCTCGCCGAGGCTGCCGACCTGCTCGGCCATCAGCGTCGCGACCTCCGGCGGCGCGGCGACCAGCGGGCGCAGCACGCCGGTGTCCCGGGCAGTGGCGAGCGCGTGCAGCAGCGCCCAGCGGGCTCGCGTTCCGCCGCCGGTGCGCACCGCGACGGCGCACTCCAGCAGCCAGCCCTCGACCAGGGTCCACCGCACCGCGGGCGGGACGCTGCCGTCGAGTAGCGGGCGCAGGTGCTCCCTGGCCGCCTCGTGCCGGCTGATGTCGACCAGCCCGCGGGCGCGCAGGTACCGCACGTCACCGGTGGCGCCGAGGGTTTCCTCGGCCCAGCCCAGCACGGCGCGGGCTTGCGTGCGTCGGCCGAGTCGACTGGCCACGTCGTGCTCGAGCAGCGCCATCACGGTGTGCGCCTGCTGGTCGAGCGCTCGCCCGCGGGCCGCGTTCTCGCGGGCGGTGCGCAGCTCGTCGAGGACAGCCCGGCGGTTCCCGAGGTCGAACCGCGCCGCCGCCCGCACGCTGGCCAGCACCGGGATGATCCCGCTGATGTCCTCCCCGGCCGCGCTCCGCATCGCCTCCCCGATCTCGTCGACCGCGCTCAGCGACCGGAGGCAGTCCCGCGGCCTGGCCTGCAGCAGGGCGCCGAAGCCGATCAGGAACTCCGTCCACGCGTGGCTCACGGTGTTGCGCCAGCCCTCGACCGGGGCGATGCGGACGCTCTGCTCGGCCAGCGCGACCATCCGTCCGACATCGCCGATCAGCCCTTGGACGACGGCCGCCGCGGTCGTGGCCCGGGCCGCCAGGTAGGCGTGTCTGTCGCGCACGGCGTGATCCAGCGCCCGCTGTGCGATCACCGCGGCGGCGCCGTGCTCCCCCGCCGAGGGCTCGGCGTCGACCCACGTGGTGCCGAGCCAGGCGCGCCGCGCGGTGACCAGGCCTCGGGTCGCCTGCAGCTCGGCGCCCGGCGTGGCCGGCCACGCAGCCAGCGCGTCGGCGAGCAGCCGGTCGGCTTCGCCGAGCTGCCCGACCTCGAGCCAGGCCAGCGCCCCCACCAGGGCGAGCTGGGGATCGTGGCGCAGCTGCTCCGGCGCGAGCGTGGCGACCGCCAGCCGCACGGCCTCGTGCCGGCCGGTGGTCGCCAACTCCGCTCCGTGCATCGCGAGGATCCGCGCGAGCAGGTCGGTGTCGCCGCTCAACCGGGCGTGTCGCAGGGCGGCCCGGGGATCGTCAGCGGCGCTGAGCCAGCGGGCTGCCCGGTCGTGCGCCGCCGCGGCCAGGTCGGGTCGCCGCCGCAGCAGGTCGGCTCGCAGCTGCGCGCGCAGCAGCGGGTGGACGCGGAACCACCGCCGTCCCTCCCCGTAGCTGGTGACCAGGGAGGCGGTCCGTTCCAGGCCGGCGAGGACGTCGCCGGCGTCCTCCCGGCCCGCCACGGCCACGGCCAGCGGTGCCGACAGGTCCTCGCACAGGCTCACCGTGGACAGCACGTCCAGGACGTCCGCCGGGAGTCCGGAGAGGATCTCGCCCACCAGGTAGTCCGAGATGGCCCGCCCGTTGCCGACCAGGTCGACGAGGAACGCCTCGCGGTCGGCGGTGTCGGCGATGGCGAGCGCGGCCAGCCGCAGGCCCGCCGCCCAGCCCCCGGTCCGGTCGAGCAGCAGGTCCAGCTGCGCGGTGTCCAGCGCGATCTCGGTGGCGGCGAAGACGCCTCCCGCCTCGGCGGCGGCGAACGCCAGGTCGGCCGCCCGGACCTCGAGGAGCAGACCGGCGAGCCGGATCCGGTCGAGCCGGACCGGTGGGTCGAGCCGGGTGGCGAGCACGATCTGCAGCCGGTCGGGGCGGTCGCGCACCAGGCCGGCCAGTCCGTGCAGCGGGTCGGGGTGGACCAGCTCGTGCACGTCGTCGAGCACCAGCGTGACGGCGACCGGCAGCGCCTGCGTGGCGTCGACGAACGCCGCGAGGAAGGCCGGATCGCGGCTGGGGACCGCGGGCGGCGCCAGCACGTGCAGCGGGCTGTCGGTCGGGACCGCACGGCAGGTCGTCATCGCGGTCAGCACGGCGACCCAGAAGTGGTGGTCGTCGTTGTCGTCGGCGTCCAGGGTCACCCAGGCGGTCCGCTCCGGCCGGTGCGCGACCCACTCGGCCAGCAGCAGGGTCTTGCCGTACCCCGCCGGCGCGCTGACCAGGACGATGGCCCCGGTGGCCGCCGCGTCGAGCACGCCGGTCAGCCGGGGACGCGCCAGGTGACCCGCCGAGACCTGCGGTACGGCTGTCTTGGCGCGGGACGCGCGCACCCGCATCGGCTCCGGCATCCCGCTACGGTCTCCTCATCGCGGCCGGAGGTCTAGGACGAGCCGGGTGAGAGCTGCCCGTGACGGCGGGCCTGGCTGACCGCGGGGCGTCGCGAGCTCACCCCGAGCTTCTGGTACAGGGCCCGCACGTGGGACGTGACCGTGCTGGTCGAGATGGCCAGCTCGAGGCCGATCTCGTCCAGCGAGCGCGGGCTGTCCAGCCGGCGCAGGACCGCCATCTCCCGCGGGGTGAGCGCCGTGGGCGCAGCGGCCCCGCGGAAGCGGCGTGGCTGGGTGCTGCCGGGTCAGCGGGCGGGGACGGCGAGGTCGATGAGGACGCCGGTGTTCTGGCGTCCGGGGCCGACCGGGCCCCGGTTGAACCCGCGGGGGCTCTCCCGGACGTCGTGCAGGGTCCGGGTTCCTCTGCGGTAGCGCAGCGTGCGCCGCTCGGCGGGGTCCCATTCGAACTCGTAGGAGACGAGGCGGACGCGTTGGACGCGGCCGGTGACCGGGGTGAGGCTGTCCGGGACGGTGCCGCCGTGCACGGTGCCGTGGAGCAGGCCGCGGAGGGTGTGGATCCCGGGCGGCGGTGGCGGGGTGGCGTAGTCGTTCCACATCGCGTGGATGCCGTTGCGTTCGAGGAACGCGGTGCCGCGCGGGTCGTGGGTGACGGTCCAGATGTCCTCGTGGGCGGCCTGGTCGGCATCGGTCTCGTTGCCGGTCTCGGTGTCGGCGAGGAATTCCAGTCGCCAGGTGGATTCGGCGCCGATGACCGGTGGTGGGGCGCAGCATTCGATCTCCCAGTCGGAGATCATGACGGCGATGACCTGACGTCGCATCGATGACGGGTCCGCGCACTCGACGGGCCGGGGCTCGACGGCCCCGGGCGCGGGAGCCCGACCGTACTCGGCGATCCGGACCCCGGCCACCGCATTCGTCCGGGCGGTATCAGCCGCCTCTCGGTCCGGGTGCACCGACCGGGCAACTCGTCCGGGAATGACCGTCACGCCGCGTCATCCGCACACGTCGCGGACTTCCACGACGCGTTGGTCGACGTGCGCACCGGACAATCGGTCGCGGTGCGTGAGCCGTTCCGGATCGGCCATGTACGACTCGTACCCGGCACGGGAGTCGAAGGAGACGATGTGCACCTCGACCGTGCCGTCGGCGTTCCGCAGGCGCCTGTCGAGCCGGCCGGCGTGCCGTGCGAGCAGGGGCAGCACCAGGCTCTCGTACTCCTGGAACGCGCGGACGTCGGCTGCGGGGACATCGGCCACCATGACGATCGTGAGGCGGCGTTCGACGTCGTCGGTGACCGTGTCCGGTCCGACCGGGCCGGCCAACCGCTCCGGACCAGTCGGATCCCGCCGCTCGGCTCGGGCGGGGCGCTGCTCGGGCGGGGGGAGATCGGTCGGCATGCGTCCGAGCATGTCGGGGCGGGCGCCGGGTGCGCCAGGAGCCGATGTCCGCGCCGGTCGATGACGTGGGTCGTCGCCGGGTGCCGGTCACATCCAGCCCGCCTGCCGCGCGATGCGGATGGCGTCGATGCGGTTGCGGGCGCCGACCTTGGTGATCGCGTTGGACAGGTAGTTGCGCACGGTGGCGGTGGAGAGGCAGAGCCGGGTGGCGATCTGCTCGGTGGACGCGCCGTCCTGCGCCGCGCGCAGCACGTCGGTCTCCCGGCCGGTCAGCGGGGTGGTGCCGGTCTCGATGGCGGCGGCCACGAGCTCGGGGTCGATCACCCGCTCGCCCGCGGCGACGCGGCGGATCCCGGCGGCGAGCGCGTCGGCGGGGGCGTCCTTGAGGACGAACCCGCGGACGTGGGACTGCAGGGCGCGCAGCAGGTGTCCGGGTTGGCTGAGCCCGGTCAGGACGAGGACCCGGCAGCTCGGGAGGCGGTCGTGGAGCCGGGCGGCTGCGGTGATGCCGTCGCAGCCGGGCATCTCGATGTCGATGACGGCGACGTCGGGTCGGGTGTGCAGCGCGGAGTCGACGATCTCGTCGCCGCGTTCCAGCTCGGCGACCACCTCGATGCCCTCCTCCAGCGCCAGCAACGCCACCAGCGCCCCGCGGATCATGTGCATGTCCTCGGCGATCAGCACCCGGATGGGGGCGGTCACGGCAGCTCCTCGGGCAGGTCGACCGCGAGCCGGAACTCCGCCCCGGGCAGTGTCCCGGCGGTCAGGACACCACCGAGGGGAGCCAGCCGGGCGGTGAGGCCGGCGAGCCCGCTGCCGGGCGCACCGCCGTCGAGGGTCGCGCCGTCGTTGACGAGTTCCAGGTGCAGACGGCCGCCGTGCTGGTGCCCGCGGATGACGACCCGCGTGGCCCTGCTGTGCCGCAGCACGTTGGTGACGCCCTCCCGCAGCACCCAGCCCAGGGCGTCGTCCTGCGCCCGCGGGGTGTCGGACAGCGCGACCTCGATCCGGGTCTCGATCCCCGCCGCGCGCAGCAACGCAGCCGCGCCGTCGAGCTCGCCGCGGACCGACGTCGGATGGCGGTCGAAGGCCACCGCGCTGACGTCGCGCAGCGCAGCGCGAGCGACGGCGGTGAGGCTCTCGACCTCGGCCAGCGCAGCCGGTCGGTCGGTGGCCCACAGCCGCATCGCCAGCTCGCCCTTCAGCGACACCGCGGACAGGCTCTGCCCGAGGACGTCGTGCAGGTCGCGCGAGATGCGCAGGCGGTCCTGCGCGACGGCGGCCTCGGCGAGTTCGGCGTGGGCGGCGGACAGGTCGTCGAGCACCCGGACCAGTCGGGTCGCGGCGAGCAGCACGATCGGGCCCAGGGCGGCGACGGTGAGGTTGTAGGCCGCGGCCCAGGCCGACACGAGCGGCCCGAGCCGGTGCTCCTGCACGGCCTGCAGCGTCAGCACCGCCTCCGATCCCAGGACGACCAGCACCGCGAGCGCCGGACCGGCACGGCGGGGCAGGAGCATGACCATCGAGGCGACGAGCGCCCACTGGGTGATGATCCAGACGCCCGGCAGCCAGGTGAGCGGCAGGTACACCAGCACGGCGAGGGCGAGCAGGCTCAGTGGCCATCCCGGCGGGCGCACGCCGTGGGCGGCGGCGAGCCCGTGTCGGATCTGCAGAAGGCAGACGGCGATCGCTGCCGCCGTGGTGGTCGCCGGCTCGACGTGACCGGTCGTGTCGGCCATGAACACGGCGAGCAGGACCGGTGCCAGCAGCAGTGGCACGTGTGCCGCGGCCAGCAACCAGCGCGACCGCGCGCGGAGCGGTCGCCCCGACGGTGCCGACCGGCCGATCAGGGTGGGTGTGGTCATCGTGGTGTCCGCGTCCGGGTGCCGGCGGTGACGTGGTCGTCGGCGGGGTCGTCGGGCAGTACGACGAGCCGCGGCGCGGCGCCCGCCCCTTCGGCGACGACACGCAGGACGACGCTCCCCGCGGCCCCGTCCCGCAGCAGTCGGGCCGTGGCCGACCGCAGCTGCCGGCGCACCGCCTCCTTGGCCTCATCAGGCAGTTCGGGCTGCGGGTCGTCGACCCGAGCGGGTATCCCGGCCGCGACGAGGAGCGCCACCGCCGACTCCAGCTCGACGTGCAACGCCGACCGCTGGTATCCCCGGACCACACGGCGCGCCTGCGCCAACGATCGGCGCGACGCCGCGACCAGCTCCGCCAGCGCGATCGGGGTCCGATCGGCCGGTGGCGAACCGGAGATGCGCTCGGCCTGGTCGGCCAGGTCCGCGAGCGCGACACCGACCGTCGCCCGCAACTCGTCGTCGATGCGCAGCCGCTCCCGCAGCAAGGCCTGCTCGGCGAGCTCGCGGCGGGTCTGCTCGAGCCGCCGTACCGCGGCGGCCAGCGCGACGAGGGTGTAGAGCCACAGCACCTCGGTCGGGTACCAGAAGTCGTCGACCGATCCGCCCAGGGCCACCGCGAGCGGCGCGGTCGCGGCGGCGATCGCGAGCAGGACCGCGGGTGCCCGGGCCGGGCGGACCAGCAGCATCGCCGCGACGGCGAGGGCCGGGAAGACCGCCAGTGACTGGGGCCCGATGGTCGACGCCGCCGCGACCAGCACCACCCCGATGCCGGCCACCGACCACCACGCCCCGCGCGGCCGGTGACCGCGCACCGCCGCGACCACGATCCACAGGAACAACGGCAGGTAGCAGGCCGTGGCGAGTACCGCGGGCAGCAGCACGCCCGGTGTGACGCCGACCGCGATCGCCGCGACCTCGAACACCGGGAAGGCGATGCACGCCGTGACCGCGACGCCGATGGCCCACCCGTCGACCCCGGACGGCGGGGCCGCGGTCGCCGTCCGCGTCGTCCTCACCTGCCCACGTCCGTCCCCCTCGACCGGCGGCGCCCAGACCCGGGTGGACGGCGGGCGCCGCTGGGGCAGTGTCGCCGTCGAGGTGCCCACCACTCAACACCCTTCCCTCCGGCCGCGGGCCCGCCGCCCTCCGGTGGTCGCATTCTGGGCCCCGGGCGCTCGGCCGGGCAGATGCCGATGTCCCGGCCCGGACGATGACGTTCGTCATCGCCGGGCCGCCGTCGACGGTCACCGGAAACACCGGATGTCCGGCTCTGCCCCCCGTCGTCGCCTCCGGCCAGGCTTCCCGGGGTCGCAGCACCGACGACGAAGGAGGTCGACGTGCAACTCAGGACGTGCGACGCAGTGTGAACATCTTCCTCAGCCGAAGCCGGGCGCCGCCTCGAGGAGCAGTCCGGCCGCGAGCTCCAGGTGCACGGCAGTTGTCGGCTCGCCCGGACCCTGCACGACGCTGCACCACCCACCCACCCGACCGACCGCACTCGAGGAGAGCCTCATGACCGCCACCTACACCTGGGACGTCTTCTCCACCCTCGACGGCTACGGCTCCTACGCCGAGGGCGCCGACTGGGGTGGTTACTGGGGCAAGCAGGGCCCCGAACTGCTCGAGCACCGCGCCGCCCTGTTCGACACCGAGCAGCGGATGGTGTTCAGGGCCACCACCCTTCCGGGAGACCGCTCGGATCATGTCCTCGGGCATCGATCCCAACACGCTCGACGAGTGGAACATCCGGACGATGCACGCGCCGGCCACGGTGATGTCCTCCACGTTGCAGGACACCCTCGGCTGGCCGGACGCGACCATCGCCGGCGGTGCGGCCGTGGACATCGTCGCCCGGCTCAAGGAGGAGTCGGACGTGCCGCTGCGCTCGCCGGGCAGCCTGTCGCTCAACCGGTCACTGATGGCCGCCGGCCTCGCCGACCGCCTGCAGGTGACGATCTTCCCCGTCATCTCCGGGCGGACCGGGACCAGCCCGGTCCTCGGCGGCGCGGGCGACTTCGACCTCGAGCTGCTCGAACACCGGACGCTCGACTGCCACACCCAGGAGCTCGTCTACCGGCCCACCCCGCACAGGTGAGTCCCCCCGTGCCCGGTGCGGAGCCGGCAGGTCCTCGAGCGGGGCGTCGCTGATGCCTCCGCCGGGGGGAAGCACCCGGGGCGAGGAGCTCGACGTGCACCTCAGTGTGATCGTCTTCCACGGCCTCGACGGCGTCCCGCAGACCGTCACCGCCTCGGCGGCATGACCCGCACCGAGCGCCGCTTCGTCGCGGTGTGGCCGGCGTACGCGATCACCGCGGCGGTCGGGGTGTTCGTCGTGGTCGTGGGCGTCCTGTGGGTGGCCGGGCACGTCGTCGGCGGGCAACCGGTCGACGCGACCGCGTGGGTCGTCCTGCTGGCCACCGCGCTGCGCGCGGTGACGATCGGGATCGCGCTGTCGAGTGTGCAGCGGTGGGGCCGCGGGCTCCCGCCGGCGTTGGTGTTGACCGGGCTGTGGGGGTGTGCGGCGGCGCAGCTGGCGTACCCCGGCGCCGAGGTGGTGGCGAAGCTGGCGCTGCTGGCCGGTGTTCTGGACCTGCCGGCCACCGGGATCGGTGACCTCGGTGCGACCGGATGGTTCAACCTCTCGATGGCCTGGCTGATCTTCGGCGTCCCCGGCGCGTTGTTCGTCGCCGCTGCCGTGTCCTACCGCAACCGGTGGTCGGTGAGTGGCGCCTGGCCGGTTGTCGGGGTGCTCACCGGGACAGCGGCGCTGTTCGTCATCGGTTGGCTGATCGGCTGACCGGTACCCGCCTCGACCCCTCTCGGAGGAAGCCATGCCCTCGTTCCGGGCCGCCGACGGCACCCGCCTGTTCTACACCGACACCGGCACCGGCACCGGGCCGACCGTGCTGCTGGTGCACGCCTGGTCGCTGGCCGGCGACATGTGGGAGTACCAGGTCACCGACCTCGTTGCGGCCGGTCACCGGTGCGTGGCGATGGACCGTCGCGGTCACGGGCGTTCCGACGTTCCCGCCACCGGCTACGACCTCGACACCCTCGCCGGTGACCTCGCCGACCTGATCGAGCACCTCGACCTGTCCGAGGTCACCCTGGTCGCGCACAGCATGGGCACCTGCGAGGCCACCCGGTACCTGGCCCGCCGCGACACCGGGCGGGTGAACCGGGCGGTGTTCGTGGGCGCCATGACCCCGTACCTGGCCGGCGCGGTGGGCGGAGCGTTCGTCGAGGGCCTGGTCGAGCAGTTGCGCGCCGACCGCCCGAAGTGGTTCCACGACGGCGCACCCGGCTACTTCGCCACCGACGGCACCGGCTCGTGGGTGTCTCGGGCCCTGGTCGAGGACGGGATCCGGCGCATCCTCAGTACACCGCTGGAGGTGCAGATCGCGTGCCTGCGGGCGTTCGCCACCACCGACCTGACCACGGACCTGCACCGCATCGACATCCCGGTGTCGGTCGTGCACGGCGACGCCGACGTGTCCGCGCCCATCGACATCACCGGGCGCCCGACCGCGAAGCTCCTGCCCCGCGCCCGGTTCATCCCGCTCGAGGGCGCCCCGCACGGCCTCTACGTCACCGCGAAGGACACGCTCAACGCGGTGATCATGGATCACCTGCGGTCCACCGGATGACCCGCCTGCCCACCACCGCGGCCGGGCCCGCCGAGGAGGCCGGCGGCCCGGCGGGCTGTACGCGAAGCACGGACCGGCGCCTCGTCCGAGGTGCAGCTCGGACCACTGTCAGGCCAGCGCGACGACGAGGGCGACCACGCCGGCGGCGGCGTGCACTGCGCGGACGAGGTGGCCGGTCTCCCACTTCCTGCGCAGTTCGGTCCACTCGGTCGGAGCGGCAGCCACCGACTGCGTCCGGAAGAACCTCGAAGCCGCACCGGTCATCCGGGTGCCCTCCAGCCATGCCTTGTTCGCCGGGTGCACACGCATCCAGAACGTGGCGTGCACGCCGACGAGACCAGTGCCGCGGCCGTCCTCAGCCAGAAGTCCAGGCTCGGGGCCGGGGTCACGGCGGCCGAGCTGGACCCTGCGGGCCGCCGACCAGGCCGAGCCCGACGGCTACTGCAGGGGGATGCCGCTGTCGCGCTCCTCGTCGGGGCGGGGGCCGTGGATGCGGCGCTCGCCCTCGGTGATGGGGACGTCGTTGATGCTGGCCTCGCGCCGGCGCATGTAGCCCTCGGCGTCGAACTCCCAGTTCTCGTTGCCGTAGCTGCGCCACCACCGGCCCTGGTCGTCGTGCCACTCGTACTGGAAGCGCACGGCGATGCGGTCGTCGGTGAAGGCCCACAGGTCCTTGCGCAGGGCGTAGTCCAGCTCGCGGGCCCACTTGTCGGCCAGGAAGGCCTCGATCTCGGCGCGGCCGGTCAGGAACTGCGACCGGTTGCGCCAGACGCTGTCGGGCGTGTACGCCGCAGCGACGCGCGCCGGATCGCGGGTGTTCCACGCGTCCTCGGCGGCCTGGACCTTCTGACGGGCGGTGGTCTCGGTGAACGGGGGCACGGGCGGGCGCATCGCGGACTCCTCGGATCAGCCTCGTCTAACCGGTGACTAGACAATGCTGGTTAGAGGTGAGGCGGTCAACCCGTCGCCGCCCCCTTCTTCGTCCGGGCGTAGTGGCGGGCGGCTTTGGCCCGGTTGCCGCAGCCGGTCATCGAGCACCAGCGGCGGTCGCCGCGCTTGCTGGTGTCGTAGAAGTGCAGCACGCAGCCGGGGCCTGCGCAGTGGCGCACCCTCGCGGCGTCGCGGGCGAGCAGTTGCAGGTAGTCCTCCACGGCGGCCCAGGCGGGGAGGGTCGCGGGGTCGTCGACGGCGATCGTGGTCACCGGCCCGTCCGGGCCGATCGAACGCCGCAGGACCCCGCGGGCGAGCACCGCGTTGAGCGCGGCGACGGCCCGCGGCGACGCGGGGTCGGCGATGTGCGCGGCGATCGCGTCCCGGGCGGCGA